>JACQYM010000211.1 GCA_016208225.1 Deltaproteobacteria bacterium
GCAATGCCACGGGGGTCGCGGGCATGGCCCACTACTACGGCACGGCCGGCGCACCAAGACAGGAAAGAGACTTTTATGTTAATTACAGTCAGATATCTCTGCGAGCTCTGTGCTCTCTGTGGTTGATTTATCGCAGACTGTTTATCTGAAATTACCCAAAGGAGAAAACAATGCCGACAATTACCGGAAGTGCCGCCAAGGCCATCATCAAAGGAGCGTTGCTGAGCGAACGGGTGGAGGAGCCCATTGCCGAATATGTGGCGGAGGGGCTGGTTTCCACCTCACTGCGCGGAGTGGATTCCCACGGTATCCGCCTGATCCACCATTATCTGAACGGCATCCGCTCCGGCCGCATCAACCGCACTCCCCGCTACAAGGTGGAACAGAAATTCTCCACCGTGGCGGTGCTGGACGCCGACCACACCTTCGGCCACGCCTCCGGCATGGAGGCGGCCCGCATCGCCATGGCCATGGCCAAGGAGCACGGCAGCGGCCATGTGGCGGTGAAGAATTCGACCCACCTGGGGGCTGCCGCCTATTTTGCCCTGGAGATCGCCAACCACGACATGATCGGCATGAGTTTCACCCATGCCGATTCGTTGATCATCCCGACCCACGGCAAGCGGAAATTTCTGGGCAACAATCCGGTCTGCTTTGCCGCCCCGGTGGAGGGCGAAGGGCCGATGTGCCTTGATATGGCGACCAGCATCATCACCTTCAACGCCGTGCGGCGGCTGCGGGAAATCGGCGGCACGGCCCCGGCCGGGGTGGGCGCAGATGCCGAGGGCCGGCCCACCACCGACCCGCACCAGATCGCCATGCTGCTGCCGGTGGGCGGCTATAAGGGCTACGGCCTCTCCCTCATGGTGGAGGTGCTGTGCAGCATGCTGACCGGCATGCCCTTCGGGCCGCATATCCCGAAGATGTTCGAGGACCTGGAGCAGAAGCGTTATCTGGGCCACTTTGTCTGCGCCCTCAATATCGAGGCTTTCCAGGAAACGGCGGTGTTCAAAAACCGCATGGCGCAGCTGGTCAATGAGCTGCGCAACGAACCGCCCCTTGACCCGGCCCAGAAGGTCATGGTGGCCGGCGATCCGGAGAAGATCCGGGAGATTGCCCGGCGCCGGGACGGCATTCCGCTCGAGGAGCCGGAGTTCAAGCAGTTCAAGGAGCTGAATGCCCGCTATGGTCTCAATATCAATCTGGAGTAACGGGCATGGAAAACAAAGCAGAAGTGATTGCCATGATTCCGGCCCGCATCGGCAGCACCCGGCTGCCGATGAAGAACCTGGCCCTGATCGACGGGGAGCCGATGATCTCCTATGCCATCAGGGCGGCCCAGGGTGCCGGCGTGTTCGACCGGATCGTGATCAATGCCGACGCGCCGGTTTTCGCGGCAATCGCGGCGCGCTACGGGGTTGAGTTCTATCAGCGGCCCGCGGCCCTGGGCAGCTCGACCACCAAGTCGGACGATGTGGTCCGTGACTTCATGCAGCACCATCCGGCCGATATCGTGGCCTGGGTCAATCCCGGGAGGGCCTGGACACCCTGATCACGGTGAAGAATGAACAGGTGCATGCCAATTTCGCCGGCCTGCCCCTTAATTACCGGACCGATGAACTCTTTGCCCAGACCCAGGACCTGGTGCCGGTGGAGCTTTTCGTCTACTCGGTGATGATGTGGCGCACCGCGCCATTTCTGGCAGCCTATGCAGAGCAGGGCCACGCCTTTTTTGTCGGCAAAGTGGGCTTTTATCCGGTGGACAAGCTCTCCGCCATCATCATCAAGCGGGAGGAGGACCTGCGGCTGGCCGAACTGGTCATCAAAACCATGAAACAGGCCGGCGGCGCGCCCCTGCGCTATGACCCGCTGGCCGAGGAGGCGCGCCGTGGCTAGAGAAACAGCGCACGCCATCGACGTGCTGGTGGTCGGCGCCGGCATGTATGTCTGCGGCAAGGGGGTGGAGGGCTTCGGCACCATTCTGCCGGCGCTGTTTGAGGCGCACCGTCTCGGGCTGGTGGGCAGGATCGCCATTGCCGCCACCTCCGGCGACAGCGCCCGGCATGCGGCAGGCAAGGCCGCGGAACTGGCAGCAGTGCTGGGGGTGGAGCCGGTGGTCCGCTGCTACCCGGAGTCCGGAAACGATGCCGAGGCGTATGTCGCGGCCCTGGCTGATCTCAGCCGCCCCTGCGCGGCCATTGTCTCCGTGCCCGACCATCTCCATTTCGGCATCACCAGCCGGCTGATCGAGCAGGGGGTGCACGTGCTGGTGGTCAAGCCGCTGGTGGCCACGGTGGCCGAGACGAAAACGCTTGTTGATCTGGCGGACCGGCACGGGGTTTACGGGGCGGTGGAGTTTCACAAACGTTTTGACGAGGCGAACCTGAAGCTCTATGGGCTTCTCCGCCAGGGCGCCCTGGGGGAGCTGCTCAACTTCCGCATCCAGTTCAGCCAGCGCAAGATCATCCCCACCACCATCTTCCGCGGCTGGGTGGAGCATACCAACGTTTTTCAGTACCTGGGCGTGCATTATGTGGATCTGATCCATTTCCTCACCAATGCGGTACCGCTCCGGGTCATGGCCGTGGGCATGAAGAAGTATCTGGCCGGCCAGGGCATCGACACCTATGATACGATCCAGACCCTGATCGAGTGGCGGGAGGTGGCGGGCAACACCTTCCTCTCCTCCCATCTCACCGGCTGGATCGATCCGGACACATCGAGCGCCATGAGCGACCAGCGCCTGGAGGTGGTCGGTACCCTGGGCCGGTACCAGAGTGACCAGAAAAGCCGCGGCGTGACGCTGACCACGGACGGGGCGGGAGTGGTGGAGATCAACCCCTATTTCTCCCAGCTCTATCCCGGCCTGGACGGCACGTCAACCATGCAGGGCTACGGCCCGCGGAGCATCATGCAGTTCTGCCGCGATGTCGCCGACATCGTCAGTCAACACAAAAAGGCGGCCGACCTTGCCGGCCTGCGGGCCACCTTCCGCTCCTCGCTGCCGGTGGCCCAGGTGCTGGAGGCCTCGGCGGCAAGTCTGGCTGCGGAGAACGTCTGGGTGGGGGTTTAGTAGGGGTTAAGGTGTTTAGGGGTTAAGGGGTTAAGGAATTTAGGTATTTAGCAGCCCGGCGCAGGCCGTGGACCAGAAGGATTTTGCCGTGAAAACGACCATAGCCAGTAAGATTTCCATTATTGTGCGCACCAGAAACGAGGAGCGGTGGATCGCCTCCTGCCTGAAAGAGGTGTTCTCCCAGAACCATCAGGATTTCGAGGTGATCATCGTCGATAACGAGAGCACCGACTCCACCCTGGCCAAGGTGGAACAGTTTCCGGTGAAAAAGGTGGTGCACTGCACTGAATATCTGCCCGGCAAATCATTGAACCTCGGCATTGCCGAGGCAGAAGGGGAATTCATCGTCTGTCTGTCCGGCCACTGCATTCCCACCAGCCATGACTGGCTCGGCAATCTGCTCCGCAATTTCGACCATCCCGAGGTGGCCGGGGTCTATGGCCGCCAGGAGCCCCTTTCCTTCACCTCCCCGGCGGACAAACGCGACCTCTTGATCGTCTTCGGTCCGGAGCGCAAGGTGCAGCGCAAGGACTCCTTTTTTCACAACGCCAACTCCATGGTGCGCAAAGCCGTGCTCGACCGGACCCCCTTTGACCCCAGGGTGACCAATATCGAGGACCGGGTCTGGGCCCAGCAGGTCCTGCAGCTGGGCCATGTCATCATTTACGAGCCGGAGGCCAGCGTCTACCACTGGCACGGCATCCATCAGGACGGCAACGTCGAGCGCTGCCAGAACGTGGTGCGCATCCTGGAAAGCCTGGATGGCCGGATCTATGACGCAAGCCACCGGCTGAGCGTGGAACACCTCAACATCGTGGCCATGATCCCCATCAGGGGCGTCTCCAAAAAGCTCGGCGGCGCCCCGCTGCTGGAATATACGGTCAACAGCGCCCTGCAGTCCCGCCATATCTCCTCCGTGGTCGTCTCGGCCGACAACGAACAGACTGCCCGGAATGCCCTGGCCATGGGGGCGCAGCGGGTCATCCTGCGTGATCCGACCCTGTCCCAGGACTATGTGGGACTGGAGAAGGTGTACCGGTACACGCTGGAACGGCTGGCTGCGGAAGACAATCACCCCGACGTGGTGGTGCTGCTGGAGGTTACCTACCCCTTCCGGGACCGGCCGCTCATTGACGACATGATCGACAAACTGGTCGCCGAAGGCTTTGACACCGTGCTGCCCGCCAAGGTGGAAAGCAACCCCATCTGGATCGAGGAGGAAAAGGGAATCCGCCGCATTGACGAGGGATTCATCCCGCGCCAGTACAAGAAACCCATTTATCTGGGCTACAAGGGGCTCTGCTGCGTCACTCGGCCGGAGTTCATCCGCAACGAGGAGATCGTCGGCGCCAATCTCGGCGTCTACCCGGTGGACAATCCCTATTCCTGCCTGGAAATCAGAAATGACCGCGACCTGGAGCTGCCGGGCGCCATGCTCCGCAACCTGCGGCTGCCCAGGGACATCCGGCCGGACCTCAGCATCAGGAAAACCGGCAGCGGACTGACGAATGTGCCGCGCGCCGGCCGGTTGCTCCCCCAGGGGGCCGGGGCCGGCAAACGATGAAGGAGACCGTAATGCACGATTTCACCCCTGCCTGGCAGGCCGTGACCTGCCATCTCTGCGGCCGGGACGCGGGGCAGGCCGAGCCGGTCCGTCTGCACGGCGAGCCGCTCACCCGCGGCCAGTTCGGCTATGAGGTCCATCCGGTGCTCTGTCCCTGCGGCCTGGTGTATCTCAACCCCAGATGGACGGGGGCCGGTTACGGTGAGTTTTACACCAACCATTACGATGCACTCTACCGGCTCGAAACCAAGCCGGACTATGGCACCGAAGGGGTGCGCCGCCACATGCGCCAGGTCTGGGAACGGATCAGCCCCGTTTTTGCGGCCCGGCCGGCCCCGGTCGCCGTGCTTGACGCCGGTTGCGGCTCGGGCTATGGTCTGCAGTATCTGCAGGAGCAGCTGCCCGCCATCAAAATTTTCGGCATCGAGGCCTCGCCCGACTGCTGCCGCATCCTGCAGGATGAGGTCAAGGCAACCCTGCTCGACAGCGACATTGACGGCCCCTGGCTGGCAGACCACCAGGGCCGCTTCGATCTCATCATCCTGCGCCATGTGGCGGAGCATTTCCTGACGCCGGTGGAGACCCTGCAGCGGTTGCGCCGCGCCCTGGCGGCAGGCGGGCTCATGTACATCGCCGTGCCGGACATGATGCATCCCCGCACGGTGCTGCGCGACTACGACAAATGGTGGGAATACTGGTTTCGCGCCGTGCATCCCTATTACTACTGCCGGCAGACGCTGTTTGCCACCCTGGCCCGGGCCGGCCTTGCCCCTCTTGTCTGGGGCGAGGAGAATGAAGAGGTCTGGTGCCTGGCCGGGGCAGGCCCCCAGGCCGCGGAGCATTGCCAGGACCGGGAGCTGCGGGCCAGCCAGGCGGAGCTGCTGAACAGGCTGCTGCCGTGAGGCGTAAGGCGGTTTACGGTTGCCGGTTTACGGTTTACGGTCCGGCAAAGCGACAGATTTTCACCACCACCGTAAACCGTAAACTGTAAACCGTAAACCGATACCGAATCCATGAAGGAGATAACATGTCCGACAAGCCGCCCGTCATCATCCTGATCGTTTCCAAGTCATTCGGCGAGGTGGACTGGATCCTGCCGGTCCTGGTCAATCTGCAGCAACAGCAGCCGGAATGGCGGATCGTCACCCTTTTCGGCCATAAGCTGATCTATGATTACCTGGTGCTCAACACCGCCCTCTATGCCGAGTTCAAAAAGATATCGTCGCTCAATATCGTGCCCCAGGAAATCGGGTCGCTGTTCCGGGACGAGATCGAGCCGGATCAGGTCAAACTGATCCTCAAGGACTACAACGAAGACCAGTACTGTCCCTTCAAGACCGACGTGGAGCAGCAGTGCCCGCACGCCCTGGTGGTCAGCTATCCCCACTCGAACCACATCTTCTCGAACCGGGAGACCGACACCCTGCGCCACTGCGCCAATCCCGATGCCTACAGCAGCCATGACATCTTTCTGCTCTGCTCGGACCATGATATCCCTTACTGGTCCGCCTATGTGGACATCGCCAAAATCAGGACCTTCGGCTATCCCCGGTATGACCGCTGGTGGATGGACCGGCTGCTTAACGCCCCCGGTCTGGCGGAGACCCCTGAATACCGCCGGGCCCGGCAGGCCGGCAAGGTGTTCTTCTATATCTCCCGGGGCGCCCATTCGGTCTACCTGAGCCGGAACGATTACGAGTATCTGCTGCGTTCCACCCTGGAGGAGGTGCTGCGCCATGAGGAGGCGCTGCTGATCATCAAGGCGCACCCTCGCCAGGACATGGATGAGCTGAAGCGGATTCTCAACGACTATGATTCCAGCCGCTGGCTGGTCTCCGGCCTGCATCTCATGCAGCTTGCCGCCCTGGCCGACGTGGTCATCTCGGGCTGGTCCTCCGGCATTCTGGACGCCCTGGCGGTGAATAAGCCGGTGATTGAATTCTGGCGGTTCAGCGGCAAGGACCCCGACTGCCGCATCGCGCCGGATGGCCGGCCGACCACCATTTACCGGGAACTGGGGCTGGCGCGGCCGGCGGAAACCAGGGAAGAGCTGGCCGGGTTGATCAGCGAGGCGCTCCGGGACCCCGACGCCTTACCCTGGCAGCTGCAGCGGCAGGCCTTTGCGCGCTGCTGCCGGACCGTGGACAATGCCTCGGCCGCCGTCGCGGCCGGACTGCTCGAAGAGGTGCAACGTAAGCAGACGGCGCACCGCGAGGCCGCAGCCAACCCGGCGCCGGCCGGCCTCATCGAGGCGATGATCGAATACACCGCGGAACTGGTTGACCGGGACCGGGAAGAGCAGGCCGGACAGTGGCTTGACTTCATGATCACCCAGTTCCCGGATGATCCGCAGGTCCTGAACAACTACGGCGTCTTTGCCTTCAACCGGGGCGATTTCGCCGGCGCGGTGGACTCCCTGTCCAGGAGCCTCAATTTCGCCCCCGACTACCAGGAGGCGGCGGTCAACCTGGTCCATATGCTGCTCGCCCTGGAGCGGCCCGACGAGGCGACGGAAGTTCTGGTCACCTTCTACCGCAACGCGGCGGGCTCCGGACCGCGCACCTCCTTTATTCTGGCGCTCCGCGAGCAGGTGGATGCCGACGCCTTCGCCCTGATCCAGGGCCGGATCGGCGCCCTGGGCGGGGAAAGATAAAAATGGCGGCCCGCTATGACTGTGCCGTCATCGGCGGCGGCATTGTCGGGCTGGCCACGGCCCGGGCCCTGATCCAGCGTCATCCCGCCAGCCGGCTGCTGCTGCTGGAGAAGGAACCGGAGGCGGGGCTCCATCAGACCGGCCATAACAGCGGCGTCATCCATTCCGGGATTTATTACCGGCCGGGCAGCCGGAAGGCGGTCACCTGCCGCAGGGGCTATGAGCTGCTCCTTGCCTTTTGCCGCCAACATGGCCTGCCGCACGAAATCTGCGGCAAGATCATTGTCGCCACCGAGCAGCGGGAGCTGCCGTTTCTGCAGGAGCTGTACCGGCGGGGCGGGGCAAACGGCCTGACCGGCCTGCGGATGCTGGCCGCAGCCGAGATCCGGGCGATGGAGCCGCATATCGCGGGCATTGCCGGCATCCATGTGCCGCAGACCGGCATCATCAATTTCCGCGTGGTGGCCCGGGAAATCGCCCGGCAGATCATGGCCCGGGGCGGCGACATCCGCTATGGGGAACAGGTGGTTGATCTGCGGCAGGGGCAGGACGGGGTTGACATCGTCACCGCCAAGGCAACCCACGCCGCGGCGCGGGTCATCAACTGCACCGGCCTGCATTCCGACCGGCTGGCCCGGCTTGCCGGCGGCCGGCCGCCCTGGCGCATCATTCCCTTTCGCGGCGAATATTACAAACTGCGGCCGGAACGGCGCGAGCTGGTCCGGGGCCTGGTCTATCCGGTGCCTGATCCGGCTTTCCCCTTTCTGGGGGTCCATTTCACCCGCATGATCGACGGGGAGGTGGAGGCCGGGCCCAATGCGGTGCTGGCCTGGAAGCGGGAAGGGTACCGGAAGACCGATTTTTCCGCCAGGGACCTCATGGACACCCTGGGCTGGCCCGGGTTCCGCAAGCTCGCCCGGCGATACTGGCGGGCGGGATGGGCCGAAATGGAGCGCTCCTGGAGCAAACGTAAATTTGTCGCGGCCCTGCGGCGGCTGCTGCCGGAGCTGCAGGAGGATGATCTGCTGCCGGGCGGGGCCGGGGTCCGGGCCCAGGCCTGTGATGCCGACGGCAACCTGGTGGATGATTTTATGTTTTTAAACGACCGCCGGGTGCTGCATGTGGGCAATGCCCCTTCGCCCGCCGCCACGGCCGCCCTGGCCATCGGCGAGCATATCTGCGGGATGGCGTTTCAGTAAAGGCAAGAGGCAGAAGGCAAGAGGCAAGAGGCAGAAGTCAGGAGTCAGGAGACAGAAGGGAAGAAGACGAAATGGTGATGAAAAATATTGCCCCGCCCCTTGCCGCCTGGAAGAGCTATGAGTACTTTCCTGGCGGCCACATCTACCGCGATCCCCGCTACGATCCTGCCGGCGGCCCGGACGGGCGGCCCTGTATCTGGGCCGACGATTCGCTCTGGACCATCGACACCCCGGAGCAGCCCAACTCCATCCTCTTTTTTATCCAGTACCGGCATTGGCTCCACGAGCTGCCCATTGACCTGCGCGGCGCTGAACTCCGCTTCCGCCTCCGGGGCGACCACCTGGCCCTGCATGGGGCGCGCTGTTATTTCTGGGCCGTCACCCATGTGCCGGCGGCCACCCGCTGGCATTTTGTCGGACAGCCCATTGCCGTGCCGGAAGGGGGCTGGGGCGACGAGGCGGTTCTCCGGCTTGCGGCCGATCCGGCGCAGTGGCATTGCAGCTTTGTCTCCAAGCCGGAACTCCATCAGCCGGCTGGGCTCCTGCCAACCCTTGCCGCCTGCTTCAGCTACGGATTCTCCTTTGTCGGCTTTTCCGAGAAGGTGACGGGCAGGGTGGGCCTGGCCGATTTTCAGATGCTGGTCGAGGTTGATCCGACCTGGCCCTTTTCGTACAAGGCTGGCCGGGGGGGAGAAGAGTGGCTGACGGTGAGCCGGACCAGCGCCAGACAGGAACCGATCACCAGTACCGCCCGGCTGGCGGCAGGCCGGAGCGCACTTACCGGCGCAGGGGGGCCGGGACTCTATCTGCTGGATGATTTTCTGCCCCTCGGCGGCCAGCCTCCTTTTGTCTATCTGGCCATGGCAAAGGCGTCCGGGACAACGGGCGGCCGGGATCTGCGGAATGCGCTGCTGATGGTCCGCCAGTCCGCCGCGCACTTCGACGCCCGGGGAGGACAGGTCTGTTTTTTTGTGGAACACGCGGCCAGCGGCACCAGGTGGGTGCTCAATGTGCTTGGCGGCGATTCCTCGGCCAACAATCTCCGCTGGGTGACGCTGGCGCCTGACCCGCTACTGTGGCGGCGAATCAGTGGTGACCTGCCCCTGGCCGATATCTTAACCGGCAATGGCGGCACCGGCGGCTATGACTACTTCGGCTTCATGCTTGTCTGTCCGGACAGCGAGCCGCGCGGGACCTGGGGGTTGATTCAGTTCTCCCTCGGTCCCACCCTGGAGCCGGGGGAGGTTGCTGCCCCCGAAGAGACGACTGACTGACCGCCATGACAGGGAACTTTTATCCGGCTGGATGCTGCATCACCGGCATGGCGCCGGTATAAACAATGCATTTGCGGCATAGGGCCGGCAGCCGACTGGCATCGTCCTGTAGAATAACGTTGCGCAATTCGGTGCACTTTTGTCCGTGCCAGATGTCGAGCAGGGTTTGTTGACGGATATTGCCCAGCACCAGTTCACTGGCCAGATCATAGCAGCAGGGCACTACATCGCCGTTGGCGCGGACGGCAAGCTCGGTGAAAGGTTTGTTGCAGAATCGATTCGCTTCTTTCAGACTCGTGGCGGCATTGGCCATGGCGGAGGTGGCCAGGTTCATGCCTGGCCAGTGCATGGCGTAGTTGCTCTGGATGGGCAGTCCGGGAAAGTCCTGGAGGAGAAAAGATGGAATCTCCGGCGCTTCCGGATCAAACGGCCGCCTGATGAGGGTATTGGCGATGCAGACCAGGATGGAAGGGGCCAGGCGGCGGAGCAGGTGGATGTTCTCTTTCACGCGCTGGTAATCGGCGCCGGTGCGGATGGCATTGTTTTCCTCCGGCGAGCGGCCGTCAACGGATACCTCGATGCGGTTGATCCCGCTTCCGGCAAGTTTGCGGCAGAGGGATTCGGTCAGCAGCATGCCGTTGGTGTTGAACATCACTTTGGCCGCGGAGGTTTCCGCCTTGATCCGCCGGATCATGGCCGGCAGATCCGGATGGAGCAGAGGTTCACCGCCCAGGTACATAACGCAGTCGTAAAGATTGCGGATCCCTTTGAGCTGGCCGAGCAGGAGATCAAAAAGATCCGGCGCCATGATGGAGCGCGGTAGGCGTTTGTACGAAGTGCCGGTGGGGCAATGACGGCAGCGCAGATTGCAGAGGCTTGCCACTTCGATTCTGACCCGCGGGGGTCCCCAGAATTCCTGCCCCGCTTCAGGCAGTTCCAGAGTTTCATGGAGCCGCAGCACACCTTCCCGTCGCTCTCCTGTCCGATGCAGGGCAATCCCCAGATTGTAGAGGCTCATGCGGGAGTCAGGCGCCAGGGAGGCTGCCTGTGCCAGGAGCTGGGCCGCCAGGTCGGGCCGGCCGGCGGCATAGGTCGTTTGTCCCAGCATGGCCCAGGCATCGATGCACTTTGGCGCAAGGCGCACCACTTCACGGAAACAGCGTTCCGCCTCCTGCCAGTTACTCATGTCGTGATAGATCAGGCCAAGATTATAAAAGGGCTGATGGAGTTCGGGGTGTTGGGCGATGACCGTGTGATAGGAGGCGATGGCCTCTGCCAGGCGATTAAGGGACGTGAGCGATTGGGCAAGAAAAAAGTGAGCCTCGGTGTGTCCCGGCACCAGGGCGATCACCTGTTGGCTGCCGCCGCTTTGCTGTAGTCCTTGCATCCCATGCGGGCGAGGCCAAGCTGCAACAGGATCTCATAAGCGTCGGGATGCGCTGCCATGGCGACGGCGAGGTGCTCCTCCGCCAGGCGGTGTTGGCCGAGACCGTTATAAACCACGCCAAGGAAGTGATGGATGGCAGGATTATCCGCATCCACCTTCAATGCTTGAGTGAGGCAGCCGAGTGATTCGGCCCAGCGTTCCGCCTTACAGTGCCGGATCCCCTGGCTGAGCAGCTGCCGGCATTTTTCGTTTGGCGTTGGATGTGTCATGGCTGTCCTGAAAGCGGCTAGGTGGTCGTTTAAAAATAACCGTTACCTTGAAAAGCCGGGATCGGCATAAGGGGGCCGTAACGAAATGGTTTGAAATATAATGGTTGTTTCGTAACCGCCTCTAAACCCGTTCGAGTCTGCCGTCAAAGGCGAGGTCAAAGGCCTGGTAGAGCCTGGTGAGTTCCTGGACCAGGGCGTCGTAGACACGGCTGTAACGGTCATCAATTTCCGGCACGGGACGGAAATTGAACGTGCTGGGCCGGTAGTTGGGGTCAATGGAGTATCTTTTTCCTGCTTCCCGGCATTGTCCTTCCGTGGTTGAGCCGAATTTGATGATGGTCGGCCTGCCGAGCCGGTAATAACCGATGTGGCGGTTTGCCGCCAGGTAGTTGTCCACCGCCCGGCGGATATCGTCGATGATCCGGCTCCCGGGCTGCTGGCCGTCAATGCGTATGTCCCAGAAAGGCAGGCCGCGCCGGGAGGGCAGCAGCGTGGTGTTGCACATGAACCAGCGGATCATGACGTTGCCGAAATCCGTGGCAAACCAGCTTGTCGAGCCGAAATTTCTGTGCTCGCCGAACTCATCGAGCGATCGGTTTTCGGCGCTGAAATATTTTTTGAGCGATTTGTACACCCCGTGCATGTCGCGGATGATATGGATCCAGCCGAACTGCATGCCGGGCGCCAGCGGGGCGATGGCCTCCATGTACGGCACAAAGAGACTGCCCAGTACGGTCCTGAAAAAGAAATATTTTCTGCCATGAATACGGGAATAGGTGATGAAGGTGGCAAACAGGGTGTGCAGGTCGGTCAGCATCTCCCGGTAATCGAAGGCGGCCCGGAACAGATCCTTCGGGAAATAATCATGGCAGAAATGGATATGTTCTTCCCGGATATTGAAGTTTTTCATTGCGGCGAATTCATGCTGCAGGTAGGTGCCGCCGCTGCGGCTGAAGCCGGTGATGAGAAAGGGCTCAAAGCAGGCATCAAATACTTTTTCCGTACCGCCGAAATTTTCGGACAGCTTGACAAAATCATAGATGTAGCGGGGGAGGGTCGGAAATTCGGCAGGATGTTCCACCACATATTGAATAAAGTGCTGGTCGGCCAGGAAGCGGTTCTGCACACGTTTCAGCCTTTCCTGGTAATCGATATGGCCCCCCAGTCCGCCATGTTCCTGCCAGGTATATTCATAGTTCTGCGGGCGCAGCAGGGGTACATGGAACGGGGAGAGCATAACCATATTCTGTGTCATAAGGATGGGCCTTTTTACGAATTCATGCCACGCGGGCAGCGGGATCAGGCAGGCGGACCGGCAGCCCTTGGCCATGCAGGTACTGCTTCACCTCCAGCGGGGTGACCTCGGTGAAGTGGAACATGCTGGCCGCGGCCGCAGCCGAGGCGTGTCCCTCACTGATTGCTTCATACACATGCCTGGCGTTGCCCGCTCCGCCGCCGGCGATTACCGGGATGCGCACCGCCTCGCTCACCTGGCGGATGCACTCGAGATCGTACCCCTGCATGGCGCCGTCCCGTTCGATGGAGGTGAGCAGGATCTCGCCGGCCCCCAGTTCTTCGGCCCGGCGGGCGAGCTGCACCGGCGTCAGTCCGGTACTCCTGGTGCCGCTGTGGGTGTACACCTGCCGGTTGCCGGCCGCATCGGTCCGGAAGTCGATGGAGACCACCACGCACTGGCTGCCGAAGCGTCTGGCCACGTCGGTGATCAGCTGCGGATTTTCCACGGCCGCCGTGTTGACGGCCACCTTGTCCGCCCCTTTCATGAGCAGCTGGTGCACGTCCTCCACGGTGCGGATGCCGCCGCCCACGGTGAGCGGCATGAAACACTCGTCCGCCAGGTCGTCCACCACCTCGAAATCAGGCGGCCGGCCCTCCCCGGTGGCGGTGATGTCGAGAAAGATCAGCTCGTCCACCCCGCGCAGGCTGTAGACCATGACGGCCTGCAGGGCGCTGCCGGTGCGCCGCCAGGAATCAAAGCCCACGCCCTTGACCAGGCCGAAGTTCTTGTAGAGCAGAATGGGAATGATGCGGATCTTCAGCATAATGACAGAAAGTTCCTCAGCAGGGTCTGGCCCGCGGCCAGGCTTTTTTCCGGATGAAACTGGGTGCCGAAGCAGGAGCCGGCGCCCACCACCGAGTTGAACCCGCCGCAGTATGGGGTGCGGCCGAGGACGTACCGGTCGTCGCACTGGAAGTGATAGCTGTGCACGAAATAGAAATCGGTCTGATCACTGATGCCGGCAAAGAGCGGGCAGTCGGCCAGCTGCTCCACCTGGTTCCAGCCCACATGGGGGATGCGGGTTTGCGGCGTGTCGGCGATGAAGCGCACCACCTCGCCGGGGATGAGTCCCAGACCCTCGCAGCGACCGCCCTCGTGGCCAACTCCGGCCATGAGCTGCATGCCGAGGCAGATGCCGAGGAAGGGCACGCCGCGGCCCAGGGCCTGTTCGCGCAGGGGCGCCACCAGGCCGCGGTCCTTGAGGTTGTGCATGGCATCGCTGAAGGCGCCCACCCCGGGCAGGATGATGCCGTCCGCCCCGGCGAGGTCGGCCGCCTCGGCCGAGACCAGCGGAGAGCCGCCGCATTTTTCCACGGCCCGGCCGACGGAATCGAGGTTGCACATGCCGTAATCAACGATAACGATTTCTTTCATTGGTTGTTCAGGTGTTCAGGCGTTTAGGTATGTGGGTTGTTTGGGCTGTAGTCTGTTTGTATCTCAACTAAATGAGTTTATAATGCGTAGCATGAAATAAGCAGCAGCATGCAGACCGACATCCAGAAAATGTCCGGATACTGGATTCCGGCTAAAAACATGCCGGAATGACGAC
>JACQYM010000212.1:0-5218 GCA_016208225.1 Deltaproteobacteria bacterium
AAAAAGTCATGGTCGTGGGCTGCGACCCCAAGGCGGACTCGACCCGGCTTCTTCTCGGGGGACTGGCGCAGAAATCGGTACTCGACACCCTGCGCGAAGAGGGCGAGGACGTGGAGCTCGAAAACATCCGCAAAAAAGGTTACGGCAACACCTGGTGCGTTGAATCAGGCGGGCCCGAGCCAGGCGTTGGTTGCGCCGGCCGCGGCATCATCACCTCCATCAACATGCTGGAATCCCTCGGCGCCTATGAAGAGAGCGAAGGTCTCGACTATGCCTTCTACGATGTTTTGGGCGACGTGGTCTGCGGCGGATTCGCCATGCCCATCCGCGACGGCAAGGCGGAGGAGATCTACATCGTCTGCTCCGGCGAGATGATGGCCATGTATGCGGCCAACAACATCTGCAAGGGCATCATGAAGTTCGCCCAGTCCGGCGCCGTCCGCCTCGGCGGGCTGATCTGCAACTCCCGGGCCGTGGACAATGAAAAAGAGATGATCGAGAACCTGGCCGCCATGCTCGGCACCAAAATGATCTACTTCGTACCCCGGGATAACGATGTACAGCGAGCGGAGATCAACCGCAAGACCGTTCTCGAGTGGAACCCCGAGGTGCCGCAGGCCGATCATTATCGGAACCTGGCCAAGGCCATTGACGAAAACACGAATTTTGTGATCCCCAAACCGCTGGAAATCGAGGAACTGGAAAAACTGCTGATGGACTACGGTCTGATGAACTGATGTTCCAATGCAAAACGTTCAAACGATCAAACGTTGGAACGCTGGAACATTTATAACGCTTAAACGCCGGAACGCTGGAACGTTCCCCCACCTACTGGAGAAAATACTATGTTGACTATGATTAGAGCTATTGTCAGACCGGAAAAAGCAGACAAAATCCTTGCCGCCCTCATGGACGCAGGCTTCCCGGCTGTGACCAAATATTCGGTGGCCGGCCGCGGCAAGCAGCGCGGCATCAAGATCGGCGAGGTCACCTATGACGAGATTCCCAAAATGATGCTGATGAGCGTGGTCAAGCCCGAGGAAAAGGATTTCGTCATCCAGACCATCATGGATACCGCCCGCTCCGGGGTCAAGGGCGCCTTTGGCGACGGCAAGATATTTGTCACCGAGGTTGAGGAATCCTACACCATCAGCTCCGGGGTCAGGGAAAACGGCGCAGCCGAGGAGGCCAAGGCATGAAAGAGGTCATCGCCGTTGTGCGAATAAACATGATGAACCAGACCAAGCAGGCGTTGACCGATATCGGCATCGACGCCTTCTTCGCCCATGAGGCCCATGGCCGCGGCAAGGGATTTGTCAACCCGGCAGTGCTGAGCGGCGCACAGCAGGGCTACGAGGAAGCCGCCTCCCTGCTCGGCGAAAAAGGAAAACTCTAATATGGCAACAATGACAATAAAAAAGAAAAAATCGGCGCAGTGGGAACCGGCCGAGGTCAAGGCCGAGCTGCTGGCCAAGTACCCGCCCAAGGTGGCCCGCAAACGCGCCAAACAGATACTGATCAACGAGGCCCTGGAAAACGAGACCCCGGAGATTTCCGCCAACGTGCGCACCATCCCCGGCATCATCACCATGCGCGGCTGCACCTATGCCGGCTGCAAAGGCGTTATCATGGGCCCGACCCGGGACATCGTCAACCTGGTGCACGGCCCCATCGGCTGCAGCTTCTACGCCTGGCTGACCCGGCGCAACCAGACCGATGCCGGAGCGGACGGCGAAAACTTCATGTCCTACGCCTTTTCCACGGACATGCAGGATTCGGACATCATTTTCGGCGGCGAAAAGAAACTGGAAAAGGCCATCCAGGAGGCCTATGACCTGTTCCATCCCAGATCCATCGCCGTCTTTGCCACCTGCCCGGTGGGACTGATCGGCGACGACATCCACACCGTGGCCAAGCGGATGAAGGAGAAATTCGGTGACTGCAACGTCTACGCCTTTTCCTGCGAGGGATACAAGGGCGTCAGCCAGTCGGCCGGGCATCACATTGCCAACAACCAGGTGTTCCGCCATATCGTCGGCGAAAACGACGAGGTGAAACCGGGTAAATACAAGATCAACCTGCTGGGCGAGTACAACATCGGCGGCGACGGCTTCGAGATCGACCGTATTTTCAAGAAATGCGGCATCACCAATATCGCCACCTTTTCCGGCAACTCGACCTATGACCAGTTCGCCTCGGCCCACACCGCCGATCTGAACGCCGTCATGTGCCACCGCTCCATCAACTACGTGGCCGACATGCTGGAGACGAAATACGGCATTCCCTGGATCAAGGTGAACTTCATCAGCGCCAAGGCCACGGCCAAATCGCTGCGCAAGATCGCCGAGTACTTCGGCGACCAGGAGATCATCGACCGGGTGGAGGCGGTGATCGCCGAGGAGATGCCGGCGGTGGAGGCGGCGAAAAAGGATGTGCTGCCCCGCACCGAGGGCAAGACCGCCATGCTGTTTGTCGGCGGCTCCCGGGCCCACCATTACCAGGAACTGTTTGCCGAGATGGGCATGAAAACCATCTCCGCCGGCTACGAGTTCGCCCACCGCGACGATTACGAGGGCCGCGAGGTCATTCCCAATCTGACGGTGGATGCCGACAGCCGCAACATCGAAGAGATCGAGGTGGAAGCCGATGCAACCCGTTATAAACCGCGCAAGAGCCCGGAAGAGCTGAAGGCCCTGGCAGAGTCGGGATACAAGTTCAAGGAATACGAAGGGTTGATCCCTGACATGGACAAAGGGACGCTGGTCATCGACGACCTCAACCAGTACGAGGCCGAGAAGCTGGTGGAACTGATGAAACCGGATATTTTCTGCGCCGGCATCAAGGAGAAATTCTCCATCCAGAAGCTGGGCGTCCCCATGAAGCAGCTGCACAGCTACGACTCGGGCGGCCCCTACGCCGGTTTCAAGGGCGCGGTCAATTTCTACAAGGAAATCGACCGGCTGGTGAACAGCAAGGTGTGGAGCTACATGAAGGCCCCCTGGCAGGAGAACCCGCAGCTTTCCGCCACCTACGGCTGGGAATAAAAGATGGTTTACGGTTGCCGGTTTACGGTTACGGCCTGAGGCAGACTCAGAATAATTCCTTCCACAACCGTCAACTGTAAACCGTAAACTGTAAACCCTCGGATGATCTCTGAGATGAGAATCCATCCTTCATGATATGAGGTAGAAAAATGCTATTACGACATACACCAAAAGAAATCACCGAGCGCAGCGCCTTGATGATCAATCCGGCCAAGACCTGCCAGCCCATAGGCGCCATGTACGCGGCACTCGGCATCCACGGCTGCCTGCCGCACAGCCATGGCTCCCAGGGCTGCTGCGCATACCACCGCAGTACATTGACCCGGCACTACAAAGAGCCGGTTTCCGCGGCCACCAGCTCGTTTACCGAGGGCGCCTCCGTGTTCGGCGGCCAGGCCAACATGCTGCAGGCCATCGACAATATTTTTTCCGTCTACGAGCCGGAGATCATTGCCGTCCATACCACCTGCCTGTCCGAGACCATCGGCGACGATCTGAAACAGATCAGGAAAAAGGCGCTGGCCGAGGGCAAAATCCCCGAGGGCAAGTACATGATCAGCGCCTCGACCCCGAGCTACGTGGGCTCGCACGTCACCGGCTTTTCCACCATGGTCAAGTCCATGGCGGGACTGGCCGAGACCACCGGCAAGAAGAACGGCAAGGTGAACATCATCCCCGGCTGGGTCGAACCGGCCGACATGGAAGAGATCAAACGGGTCACCAAGATGATCGGCGTCAAAACCATTCTCTTCCCGGACACCTCCGGCGTGCTGAACGGCCCGCTGTCCGGCGAGTACAAGATGTTTCCCGACGGCGGCACCACCGTGGCGGAGCTGAAATCCGCCGGCGACTCCGTCGGCACCCTGGCCTTGGGAGAATGGTGCTCGGCTGATGCGGCCCGTGAGCTGGACAGCAAGAACAAGGTGCCCTGCAAAGTGCTGGACATGCCCTTCGGCCTCAAGGCCACCGACCGGTTCATCGATGCCCTGCGCACCATCGGCGGGGTGACGGTGCCCGATGAGCTGTCCATGGAGCGCGGCCAGCTGGTGGACATGATCTCCGACATGCACCAGTACTTTTATCACAAGAAGGTGGCCCTGGTGGGCGATCCGGATCAGCTGATTGCCATGACCGAGTTCCTGGTCACCCTAGACATGTGGCCCACCCACATCGTCACCGGCACGCCGGGCAAGGCCTTTGAAAGACGCATCAGGGAAATCACCAAGGATCTGCCCTATACGGTCAACGTCAAGGCGGCCGGCGACATGTTCCTGCTGCACCAGTGGATCAAGAACGATTCGGTGGATCTGATAATCGGCAACACGTACTGCAAGTACATTGCCCGGGACGAAGACCTGCCCTTTGTGCGCTGGGGTTTCCCGATCCTGGACCGCCAGGGGCACCAGTACTTCCCCACAGTGGGCTACAAAGGCGCCATCAGGCTGCTGGAAAAAATCCTGGGCGTGCTGATGGACCGCAAGGACCGGGATGAGCCGGAGCAGAGTTTCGAACTGGTCATGTAGTGAGTCAGCAGGGGAATCGTTCCCCTGCCGGCTTGAACACCGCAAAAATTCACCACAGAGAGCACGGAGTTCACAGAGATAACTACTTGTAATTAAACAATAATTATCCTGGTGTCGGCAGGAGCGGGCCATGCCCGCGATTATTTATGAATGATCGCGGGCATGGCCCGCTCCTACCCGCCCGGAAGGTACTGAAGAAGAAACTTTTTACAAATTCATCAACCTACATTTACGACGCAAAGGCTGTCAATGAACGCCCCATCCCCATGCACCCTCATCCGCCCCGAATTCGGCGCCGCCGACCGTCGGGAGGCAGGCATCCGTCTTGATCTGCCGGTGGCGGTCCGCGCCAATGCCATGCTGCGCTACACCCCGGCGAACAAGGCCCCGCGGGCCATGCTGCCGGCCGAGGCCCTGACCTGGCTGGAAGAGTTGATCAACCGGGGCATCAAGGTGGATGAGGCGCACATCAGCGGTCCGGGCGATCCCCTGGCCCTCATTGCCCCCACCCTGGAAACCCTGCGGCTGGTCCGCCACAAATATGCCGACATCACCTTAAGTCTTACCACGCTGGGGATCAATGGGGCCCAGTATGCCGATACCCTGGCCGAACATGGCGTCACCCATGTCACCCTGCGGACCGATACCGTG
>JACQYM010000212.1:5253-7419 GCA_016208225.1 Deltaproteobacteria bacterium
CCCGTGTCACCCTGCGGGCCGACGCCGTGCAGGCCGAGGTGGTGCAGAAGCTTTATGCCTGGATACGGCCCGGCACAAAAACCATTCCCCTGGCCACGGCCGCGAACATGCTGCTGGAAGAACAGGCCCTTGCCATTCCCGCCCTGCGTAAGGCCGGCATCACGGTCACGGCACTAACGACGGTTTATCCGGGCATCAACGACCAGCATGTGGAAAAAATCGCCGAGCGCCTCGCCGAACTTGGCGCGACAACGATGCTGCTTGCGCCATTTACGCCCCGGGCCGATGAGCCAGACCTGCCGCCTGCCCCTGACAGCGCCCGCCTGCGCGACCTGGCCGGTCTTGCGGCCCCGTACATCAAAGCCGGGATTGCCGCAGCTATTCCGTGCGGTCAGCCCGCCGGTCCCTGCAAGGGGGCGGATGCCGGCCAGCCACCCGCGCTGCCCAAACCAAGCGCTGACCGGCCCAACGTGGCGGTGGTCAGCGCCAACGGCATGGATATCGACCTGCACCTCGGCCAGGCAGCCAGGGCCCTGATTTACGGCCCCCGGGAAGACGGGCTTCCCTGCCTGCTCAGTACCCGATCCCTGCCTGCACCGGGGGGCGGCGGCGCCAGGTGGGAGAAGCTGGCCGATGCGTTCACCGACTGCTTTGCCCTGCTCACCTCCGGGGCCGGCGAAAACCCGAGAAATATTCTGAGCCGCCGCGGCATCACGGTGCTCGTCACCAACGGCAATGTGGAAGGCACCGTCGACGTGCTGTACGGCGGCGGGAAAAAAGGAAAACAATGCCGCAAATAGCGGCGCAACATCGGCAAAATAAATACTTTTCACCACAGAGCGCACGGAGACCACAGAGAAAATATTTTCAAATACAATCAGTTATCTCTGTGCGCTCAGCACTCTCTGTGGTTTGACATGTAGGTCGCGTTAGGCGGCTTTTCGCCGTAACGCGACGTCATTCTTTCATATCAATATCATTTTCAACATGAAAAAAAGGAGAGATTTCCATGGCGATTCCCAAACGACAGATCATCGTATGCCAGAGCTTCCGGGCGGCCGGCGGCGACCCGAAAGGCCTCTGCCATAAACAGACGGACGGCTTTCTGCAGTACATCGACGAAGAGATCCTCGACCGCGGCTTGGACTGCCTGCTTACGGCCACCACCTGCCTCAAGCAGTGCGAATCCGGCCCCATCATGGTGGTCCATCCGGAGAACTGGTGGTTCAAGGGAGTGGACAGCACCGCGGCCATCGACGCCATCCTGGACGGCATCGAAGAGGGCGAACCGCCGGCAGAGTATCTGATCGCGTAGCCCGCCCATGACTGCGCCCATGGTGATCATCCGCCCGGCCCGGCAAGGAGACATTGACAGCCTCACGGAACTGCTGAAAATTCTCTTTACCATCGAAGAGGACTTCGTTTTTGACGAAATGCGGCAGCGCCGGGGCCTGCAGATGATGCTGGACAATGACCGGGCCTGCATCCTCACGGCCGAGGCGGATGGCCAGGTCATCGGCATGTGCTCCGGTCAGCTCACCGTGTCCACCGCGGAAGGCGGCCCCGCACTGCTGGTGGAGGATGTGGTTGTCCGTGGGGACTGGCACGGCCGGGGCATCGGCCGGCGTTTGATGGAGAGCCTCGGCGCCTGGGCCGGCGAAAAGAGGGTGTCGCGCCTCCAGCTGCTGGCGGACCGCAACAACGGCCCGGCCCTGGATTTTTACCACAAACTCGGCTGGCAGACCACGGAACTGATCTGCCTGCGCAAACGTTTGTCGCGCTGAAAGGGCGACGGGAAAAGGATGTTACCATGACCACGGCACCGCAAAAAAATACCGATATGGCCTCGGCTGCTTCCCCCCGCGGGCTGGTTGGTTTGGCCGATGTCAGATTTGTCGCCCTCAAGGGCTGGGAAGAATATCTGCACGAAGGCGACCAATACCTGACCACGGCCCGCCGGGCTTTTGCCAACCAGCGGCAGGTCTTTACCGCCGAGATCCTCTACAACGTCATCGCCATGGCCATTGAAAAACTGGTGATGGGCGCCCTCATGCAGAGCGGCAACCTGCCCTACAACCATACCATGCGTGATCTGGCGGAAGCCATGGAGGAGCGTTTCCCCGGCCGCCTGGGCGACATCAGGGAAAGACTGCTGGTCCTTGACGC
>JACQYM010000026.1 GCA_016208225.1 Deltaproteobacteria bacterium
AATAGCCGGTGCCGAAATCATCGAGGGCAATCCGCACCCCCATGTTATGAATTTTCTGGAGAAGGGCCAGGGTATTTTCCTGATCATTCATGACAGCGCTTTCCGTCAGTTCAATCCGGAGATGATCGGCCGCCAGCCCGGTGGAGGCCAGGATCGACTCAATGGTCTCCCAGAAATTTTTGTTCCGCAGCTGTTTCATGGACACCTTGACGGCGACCGCCACGTGGAAAGCGGGGCCGAACTTCCTGTGCCACATGGAATTGGTGGTGCAGGCGGTGCGGAGAGTCCATTCGCCAAGCGGGCCGATGACTCCGCATTTTTCGGCAATGGGAATGAAAAGAGCGGGACTGACCAGGCCCTGCTCGGGATGCTGCCAGCGCACCAGGGCCTGCAGACAGACAATTTTGCCGCTGCCGGCCTCGATCTGCGGCTGGTAATGCACGGTCATCTGCTCATTCTCCAGGCTGCTGCGCAGGTCCTTTTCCAGCCGTATCCGTTCATGGGCCAGGCGTTGCATTTCCGGTTCGTAGAATTTGTAGTTGTTTTTGCCGTCCTGTTTGGCATGATACATGGCGATGTCAGCCGCCTTGCTGAGATCCTCCACTGTGCTGCCGCTCAAGGGGAATACCGCGATGCCGATACTGAAGGTGGTGACCAGTTCATGTCCGGCCAGCTGGTGCGGCACCGCCAGTTTCTCAAGGATTTTCTGGGCCACGATGGCCGCATTGCCGGGGTTTTCAATTTCAACAAGGACAATGGCGAATTCGTCCCCGCCAAGTCTGGCAACCAGATCTTCCTTGCGGACGCATTTTTTCACCCGTTCGGCCACGCTCTGCAGCAGCATATCGCCCACATCGTGGCCCTTGGTGTCATTGATCGTCTTGAAATTATCCAGGTCCATGAACAGGATGGCCATCTGCAGATTGTGCCTGAGGGAACGATCCAGTTCCATATCCAGAAATTCCTGGTACACCCTGCGGTTGGCCAGCCCGGTTAAAGGATCATGATGGGCGAGTTCCAGGAGTTTTTTCTCCATGGCCTTGCGTTTGGAAATATCCTGGAAGAGCATGACCCCGCCGGTACCGGCGCAGTTGCCGCCATGGATGGTGGCGCAGGTATAGGCAACCGGGAATTTTTCATTGGTAAAGCGCCGGAAGATGGCATCCTCGTCTCTGTACTGGCCGCAATTCCTGAGCACGTGGTAGATGGGGGACTCTTCCCAGGACGCGGCGGGGTTCTGGTCATCGTCAGTACACATGAAGCGATTGATGTGGCAGCCGACCAGTTCCTGATCCATGGGGGTGAGAATTTTCCCGGCCGCGGGATTGGCATAGGTGATCATGCCCTTGGGGTCGAGTCCGAGAATTCCTTCACCGGCATGGTGGAGAAGCAGCTCGTTCTGCTGGTAGAGCATATGGAGATTTTCATTGGCATTTTTCAGCTGCAGCTGGATGCGCATCAGCTCCTTGTTTCTTTCCACCGCGTTTTCATAGGTGGAAAAGAGGAGGTCAACCATATGGGTCAGATCGGAGGTGATGAAATGGGACTTGCCGGCAAAAAAGATTTCGATGCCATTCTCATTCTTGGCGCGCCGCCGCATATCCTGGTTGACCAGAATATGCTGGATGCGGGAAAGAAGGGCGTTTTCCTCGTAGGGTTTGGTGACAAAGTTGTCGGCGCTGCAGGCCAGGGCATTAATCACCTCCTCCGGGTTGGACAGGGAGGTGAGAAGAATTACCGGCACATCCTTCAGGGTTTCATCGGTTTTGATCTGGCTGCATAACTGATAGCCGTCCATCTCCGGCATGACGATGTCGCTGATGATGATGGACGGTTTTCGCTGGCGGGCGCACTCCAGCCCCTGTCTGCCGTTATGCGCCGTCGTCACCTGAAAGCCGTGTTTTTCAAGAAGAAACTGCAGCTGCACCGCCTGAGTGAGACTGTCTTCAACAATCAATATATGCGTGTCGTGCGGAAAGGACATTATTGTTTCCTCATGAGGGAATTACACCTTGCGTCACCTTGTTGAGCAGCCTGGCGATTTCCTCCGGCGGCAGGACATGGTTTGCCGCCTGCAGTTTCACCGCTTCCCCCGGCATGCCGTTCACCACGGCGCTTGCCTCATCCTGGGCGATGGTGAGACCGCCCCGCTTCTGCATTGTTTTCAATTCTGCCGCGCCGTCCTTGCCCATGCCGGTGAGCAGCACCCCTATGCCGTTTGGGCCGTATTCCTCGGCAACCGACCGAAACAGGTAGGAAACCGCCGGGCGCAGGCCGTTTTCCGGGAAGGCGGTTTTGCTGATGCTGATTCTTCCCTTGGTAACGCCCATCTGCATCGCATTCGGGGCAAGATAGATATGGCCTGCCAGCAGCTGCTCATCAGGGACCGGAATTCTGACCGGCAACAACACGACCTTGCCAAGCCAGGACGCCATGCCCTCGAGAAAGCCTGCCGCAATATGCTGGACAATAAGAATCGGCAGGGGGAAATCTTTTTTCAGCCCCTCGAGGATCGTCTTGATGGCAGGCGGTCCGCCGGTGGAGGCGCCGATGGCCACGATGCGCGGCGCCACCCGTGTTGCCGGAAAGGGAACGGCAGGCCGGGATTCGATTTTTTTCATCTGCAGATGGGGCTTGCGCCGCACCACCCGCACCTCTGCCATGGCCTTCACGGTTTTCACAAACTGGTCAGCCAGCCGGACAAAGTCGAGGTGGCCGGGACCGGGCGGTTTGGCAATGGCGGTCACCGCGCCTGTTTCGATGGCTTCAAAGCAGCGGACCAGCTCCCCCGGCTGCCAGATGTTGCTGCAGATGATAATGGGGACCGGATGGATTTCAAGAATTCGGCGGGTGGCCTCGTAGCCGTTCATTTTCGGCATGTTGATATCCATCAGCACGATATCCGGCTGCAGCAGCGCGGTCATGCGGATGGCCGCCTCGCCGTCCCCGGCTTTGCCCACTACCTGCAATTCTTTGTCGGCACTGAGAAGGGCGGAGATGAATTCAGCGGTTGTGACGGAATCGTCGACGAGAAGAACTTTGATCATATAAGTTTTTCAATGACTCCGAGGAGATTGCTCTGGTCAAAGTTGCTTTTGACGATATAGGCATTGGCGCCTACCTGTACCCCCCGTTCCCGGTCTTCCTTGGAGGCGAGACTGGTGCAGAGAATCAAGGGGGTGTCGGCCAGTTCCGCATCAGCCCTGATTTTTTCGGTCAACTCAAAACCGCTCATGCGCGGCATTTCCACATCGGATAATACCAAATCAATGGGGTTCATCTTGAGTTTTGTGTAGCCGTCAACCCCGTCAACCGCAGTCTTGACCTCATAACCGGCGGCCTCCAGAATACTTTTCAGCAGGGTGCGCGAGGTGATGGAATCTTCCACCACCAGGATCGACTTCTTCATCCGCTCCTCCTTTTTCACCCGGGCGCTGAGCCCCCGATCCCCGGCGCTGCCCACCGCCGATTTGAGCAGGTCATGGACATTCAGAATGGGCACCACCTGGCCGGTGCCGAGAATGGTGGCGCCGGCGATATTTTTTACCCGTTTGAGCTGCTTGCCCAGTTCCTTGAACAACACCTCCTGTTCGGCCAGCACCTCATCCACCTCAAAGCCTATCCGGCGCTGCGAGGTGCCGAGGACCATGACCTGGACTTTGTCCATTTCCCGGCGGATGGCCGGGTTCTTCATCTGCAGGATATCGGCCAGTCCAACCAGCGACAGGGGGTCGCCGTCATAGGTGATGGTCGCCTTGTTTTCCACGGTGCGTATGACATCGGTGTTGACCTGCAGTACCGCTATCAGGTGGGAGCTGGGGGCGAGAAAGAGTTGCCCTGCCACCTGCACCAGCGTGCCCCGGAAGGTTGCCAGGGAAAGGGGAAGGGTGACTGAAAATGAAGAACCTTTATCGGGAATACTGGCAAAGTCAAGCTGGCCGCCCAGTTTTTCAACCCTTTCCAGGAAAATGGCCATGCCGAGTCCCCGGCCGGAAAGTTTGGATACGGCCTGCGCCGTGGACATGCCGGAGTGGAAAATAAGCCCCTGGGCCTCTTTTTCCGTCAGCTTGGCGGCATCCTCGGCGGAGATGAGCCCTCGTTTCACCGCGGAATTACGCACCATGTCCGGATCAATCCCCTTGCCGTCATCCCCAAGGGTGATTTCGACCTTGCCGCCCTCGATCCGCTCGATGTGCAGAAAAATACGGCCCCGTTCGGGTTTTCCCAGCCGCCGGCGATCCTCCGGTTTTTCCACGCCGTGGTCAATGCAGTTGCGCAGCAGATGCACCAGCGGATCTTTCAGTTCCTCCAGGATGCGCCGGTCGATTTCAATATCATCACCCTTGAGGTCCAGATCGATTTCCTTGCCCTGACTCCGGCCAAGTTCCCTGACCATGCGGGGAAAAGGGGCAAACAGCGTGGCGCAGGGCAGCATGATCACATGTTTCATGTCCTCCAGGAAATAGTTGATTTTCCTGTCCAGGAATCGCTGGTTCCGTTCCGCGGTTTTGGTCAGGACCCGAATATCCTTGTGCATCGACTGCATGAAGTCCCGGTTCCAGTCCAGAAATTTTTGCATTTCAGCGCCCCGTGCCTCAACCCGCCCTTCCTCCAGGGAATTTGCCTTGCGCAGTCGCCGGAACCGGCTTTCTTTTACGGCCCATTTTCTCTGCCAGCGGTCAAAAATATGGCACAACTTTTTGAGTTCCTGCACCTCCTGGGAGACGCTCAGTTTCACGGCAATCATTTCTTCGGCCTTGAGCAGCAGCTTGTCCAGTCTGGCAGTGGAAATCCTTACCGTGCTGGTCAACTGCGGATTAACGCCTGCCGGTTGGGGTTTCGGCGCGGATTTGGGCGGGGGAGGGGCCGCTGTTGCCGGTGCGGCATCATTTTTCCCGGCATCCGTCGCCATCACCGGTTTCACGTCAATTTTTTCCGCCGGCGGGGCTGGGACGGGGGGAGGCTTCGGCGGAGCTGCGGCCGGGGGAGCGGCGGTGTGCAGTGCTTCGATCTGCTGCAGAACGGCTGCCACTTCTTCCTTGGTGGCGCTTTGCTGCTCCCTGGCCAGGAAGTTTTCAATAAAACTTACCACCTCGTGAATTGTGTTAAAAAGGGCGGGGGAGGGGCTGATTTCCCCCCGTTTCATGGCCCCGAGGACCCCTTCCATGGACTGGCTTATTGTCTCGATATCATTGAGATTGACGGCCCGGGCCGCCCCTTTCAGGCTGTGCGCCTCGCGATACATCACCTCCAGGATTTCCTGGCACTGCTCCGCATCGGCGCATTTCTCCAATTCCATCAGACGGGTGGAAAGGGAGGCGAGCCGCTCCCCGGATTCCATCTTGAATGCTTCCCTGAGTCTTCTCAGCAGTTCTTGTTCGTCCATGGGTATCCGAAAATCAAAGGCCAGCGGTCGGGAGTGGGCCCTGTGCCCCTACCGGCAGAAAAATCCGCAATCCGCAATCAAAAAATCATACCGTAAACCGTTCCGCTATCATCTTGAGACTGCGGCCGAGCTCATCCAGATCATTGGTCGCGTTTTCAAGCTGTTTGGTGCTGTCCACATTCTGCGCCGTGGCATCCTTGATGTTTTCCATGGCCAGCACCAGCTGATCCATCCCCACCAGCTGCTGATGGCTGGAGGCGTTGATCTGGCTGACCATATGCGAAGATTCGGCCATGGTCGTCTGCAGGGTGGCGATGGTTTCGCCTGCCTCGGCGGTGAGATCCATGCCCGATTTCACCGCCTTGCTGCCCCGGTCAGTGGCCATGACAGCGGCGCCGGTTGCTTTTTGAATGTCATTGAGGATGGCCCGCACCTGGCTGGTCGCCTCCTTGGACTGTTCGGCCAGGCTTTTTACCTCCTGGGCCACCACGGCAAATCCCTTACCGTACTCTCCCGCCTTGGCCGCCTCGATGGCGGCATTGACGGACAGCAGATTGGACTGGTCGGTAATATCATTCACCGCGCCGATGATTTCGCCGATATTCTGCGTCTGTTCGCTGACGCGGATGATGCTTTCCGCGACATATTCCATCTCCTCATTGATCTTTTTCATGCCATCCACCGCCTCTTCCGAGGCCCTTTTGCCGGCCATGGATATCTGGTTGGCCTGGCTTGCCTGTTCGGCAACCTGCTTGGCCTTGGCATCGGAGATCTGGACGGTGTGACGCACCTCTTCCACCGTGCTGCCCACTTCGACGATGGTGGTGGAAATTTCCGTTGAACTGGTGGCCAGCTGGGTTACGGAGGATGATATTTCGGAGATGGCCGCGGCAAGGCGGCCCGTCCCCTCCCTTATCTTCTCCACCTGGCTGCGCAGGGTGTCAACCATGTGATACGACGCATTCATCAGCATGCCGACCTCATCCTGCCGTTTTGTCTGTTCAACGACAACAGTCAGGTCCCCCTGGGAAACGCGGGAAAAGATTTCCGACATCCGGGCGAGGGGTTTGACAATGGTTTTGGCAATGGAGTAGCCGACCAGGCTGGACAGGGCGACCAGGCCCAGGGCGAGCCAGGCGGTCTTGAAGGCCAGGCTTCTGATCGGCGCAAAGGCCTCGTCACTGGTTATCTCCGCGATGATGACCCAGTCAAAATCAGCCCCCAGGTCATCATTCAGTCCAACATGACTGAAGCTGCTTAACACCTTTTGGCCGTGATAATTAAGGATGGTATCCTCTTTGTCGTCATGCTGCATCCCTCTGTTGACTGCTTCGGATTTGACCATCTGCTGCAGGGTTGTGGGGGTGTCGGTCAAGCGGGAATCGGAACGCATGAGATAGTCTTCACCCACCAGATAGGTCTCACCGGTGCCGCCCATGCCGGTTTTTTCCTGCATGATCTGATTGAGCTGATCCGTGTTGAGCTGCAGGGCCAGCACGGCGGATAGTTCGCCGACTGCATTGTAGACCGGGGTGCCGATGAAAATCGCCGGTTTGTTGTTCGCCGGGTTGTAGCGGGTAAAATCGACCAGCACGGTCTTTTTCTCGTTGATCACCCTGGACCAGACCAGTCCCAGGCCGGTTTCATGCAGGGTTCCGACCTTCAGATTCGTGCCGAGGTCTCCCTTGCGCGCCACGGTGTACATCACATGGCCATGGGCGGCGCAGATGAAATACATATCGGAATAGCCGTAGGCGTTGAGATATTTGCGGAAAAAGGGGTCGATTTCCGTGTAGATTGTTTTGTATTGGGCGGTGCTGATGTCATAATCACCGGTCGGGTCACCGCCGCCGGCATCATGATACTTTTTCAGCTTGTCAAACGAGTTGTTGATATCGACGGACTGGGCCAGGATATTGAGATCATTGCTTCTGTCCTGCAGATAATCGACGACCTGTTTTCTTTTGATTTCCTTCACCGCGGCAAGCTGGCGGAAGTAGTTTTTCTGCAGGCAGCTCTTTGAATAGGTAAACGTCGTGGCAGAAACCACCCCGATGGCAAAC
Source organism: Deltaproteobacteria bacterium (assembly GCA_016208225.1). Classification (GTDB taxonomy): domain Bacteria; phylum Desulfobacterota; class Desulfobulbia; order Desulfobulbales; family SURF-16; genus SURF-16. The sequence continues at coordinate 7,450 of JACQYM010000026.1, forward strand.
ATGGCCCCGGTGATATAAAAGAAAATCATCTGCCGCATCAGGTTTACAGTAATAATGCGTTTCATGCTTGATATCCCTCCCGATGTTTACAGCGCACTGGCAGGAGGCCGCTGGCTGCGGCTCCGCCATGGGGTTTCCGAATTGTGGAGTGCAACGACTTCAGGGTGCTCTTCAGACTACTTCTTCATTGATAATCAGATGGCTGTCCGCCAGCAATTTCGCGCCGTCAAGGATTACCAGCCTTTCCCTGCTCACCCCTTTCAGAAAATCGGCCCTGATGCCGGTAAGGGTGGGAAGAGTCGGCATGATCTCCTTCTTGACAATGGCTTTGACGCCGATAATGGCATCGGCCATGATGCCGAATTCCATGTCTTTTGACTGCAGGATGATTACCTTGGTGCCGGCGGTTACTTCTTCACTGGTCATTTCAAAAAAGATTTTCAGATCAATTACAGAAACAATCTGCCCCCGCACATTGATGATTCCCTGGACAAAGCGCGGCAGTCCCGGAAGCGAGGTCAGTTCCCGCAGGGGATATACTTCAAGGATATGATCAAGTTCCAGACCGTAGCTCTCTGCTCCCAGGCTGAACTCGACGATTTCCAGGACATCGCGTTCATGACTTTTGCCCGGCAATGGTCGGGCCAGTTCCCGGGCGCGTTTGTTGAGGATATCCTGGCTGTCGTTCATGATGGTCAATCACCTATTCGATGCAGCATCGACTGGACCGTTTCCAGCAACCGGCCCACGGTCAGACCGTCTGAGCCGGGAAGGACCTCGTCCGCGGTGCGGGTATTGAGCAGGGAGAGGGTGTTTTTCAGATGTTTTTTTGCCTCGGTCTGATTGGGCACCAGGCTGGCCAGATGAAAATGGGCCAGGACAAAGTCGTGATCAAGGTACAGGGACTGCTTGAGCAGCCTGACGGATTCACCATGGTCGCCCTGTTCCTGGCAGACCGAGGCGAGAAAATAGTAGGCGGCCGGATTCAGCTTATCCTTGATAATGGCCTGCTCGCCAAGGTTTCTGGCTTCGGAAAGGTTGCCCTGGTTCGCACAAACCTTGGCCAGCAGGCTGAGCGCCATTCTCTGGTACTCATTATCGGCAGGCAGGGTGTCATCAACAAGCAGTTTCTGCAATTTTATCCGCGCCTCTTCATAACAGCCGCCCTGAAAAAGCGTTTCCGCTTCGTGATAGAGGTCCTTGCCACCCGGGTTTTTTCCCTTTTCGCGTTTTTGTTTTGCAACCGGAGCAGTCTGCTGTCGC
>JACQYM010000213.1 GCA_016208225.1 Deltaproteobacteria bacterium
GGCCCTGGCGACAAAACGACAAGGAGAACGGAAATGATGAGACGAAAAGTAATTCTTGCTGCAATCGGGACATGTACTTCCCTGCTTTATGGCGCAACCGCATTTGCTGCCGATGCGCCATATCTTTCCGCCATGCTCGGCACGTCCCTGCTCAATGACTCGACACTCACCGATTCGGCCGGCAATTCGGTTGATCTTGAATTTGATGCCGGTTGGAATCTTGCCGTAATGGCAGGGTACAAATTCAGCATGGCAAGAATCGAAGGCGAAATCGGCTACCAGCAAAATGATGCCGACAAATTCTCCGGCGGCATTCTGGGACCGCTGACCGTGAATGCCGGCGGCGATGTCGACATCCTGCGGTTCATGGTCAACGGCTATTACGATTTCAATACGCGCACCCCATGGGTCCCGTACATCGGCGCCGGTATCGGCTTTGCGAATGTTTCGGTAAATGATCTCACGGTCAACGACTATCGAGTGGGCGATGATGATGATACGGTATTTGCCTATCAGCTTGCCGCCGGCCTGGGATATGCCCTCAACAACACCACTACCCTGTTTGTCGATTACCGCTATTTTTCCGCGGAAGACCCTGATTTTTCCGGAACAGAGGCAGAGGTTGATTCCCACAACATCTCCTTAGGACTGCAGGTCAGTTTCTGAAATAACGAAAACCAGCGCAATTGCATCAAAGGGGACCGCGGCGAAATCGCGCTCCCCTTTTTTTATTCGCCTGCCGCACCCGTTGATTATTTTTTTGTCGGAGGTCAAATCTGTTTTGTTTTAAAACGAAAGATCTGGTAATCTGCTCACTTAACAAGGTCCGGAGGAATGGGAATGTGCCGAGCTGAATACGGTTTCTCCCGCACTCTTCTGCCGGAAAAAATCCAGCAAATGACAGCTTCTTCATCTGACCCGCGCCGATCCCGGCCGCGTTGCATCGGAAAATCAATTGAATAATAACGGCAGAAATTCGGCGTCTCCCACCTATCAGCGGCGTATAAAAAAAAGACCCCTTGGCAGAATGCTCCTGGCCACCGCCCTGATCCTTCTCCTGCTGGTCATCGGCGGAACGGCGGCCTTTCTGGCCTATGAGCTCCCCTCTTCCCGGCTGCAGTCCAAATATCTGGCGGAACTGGGCAAGAAACTTACCTTTACCCTGGAACCGGGGCCAAGCCCGGCCACCTATTATCCCACCGAAGGCACGTATGATGTCCGCATGGGCTATACCCGCATTCCCGATTTCCTGCAGAGGCTGACCGCGAACGGTTACAGAATCGCGTACCAGGCGCGTCTTTCCCCCCAACTGCAGGAGGTAAGCCGCTGGGGCCTGTTCCCCACTTACCATGAAAAGGTGCAGGCCGGGCTGACGGTGCTGGGCCACGATAATGAACCCATCTTTTCCGCCAGTTACCCGGAACGGTTGTACCCTGATTACGGCTCCATCCCCAGTCTGCTGGTCAACAGCCTGCTCTTCATTGAAAACCGCGAGCTCCTCAATGTCAGCCATCCGACCCGCAACCCGGCCATTGAATGGGACCGGCTGGCCAAGGCCGTGCTGGACAAGGGTATCCAGGTTTTCGATCCGACCCACGATGTGCCGGGCGCCAGCACCCTGGCCACCCAGATTGAAAAATACCGCCATTCCCCGGATGGCTTGACCCGCGATGCCGCCGATAAGCTGCGGCAGATGGCCTCCGCCTCCCTGCGGGCCTATCTGGACGGCGAAGACACCACCGAGGCCCGGCATCGCATTATCTGGGAGTACATCAACACCGTGCCCCTTTCCGCGGCAGGCGGGGTCGGGGAGATCAACGGCATCGGCGACGGCATGTGGGCCTGGTACGGGGTGGGTTTTGACGAATTCAACCGGGCGCTGCAGGCCGAGGAAAACGGCCAGAGTCTGACGGACAAGGCCTGGATGTTCAAGCATGCCCTGAGCCTGGTTGTGGCCCAGCGCCGCCCGTCCGGTTTTCTGCTGGTGGACCCGAAACTGCTGGAAAAGCAGACCAACACCCATCTGTGGCTGCTGGCCGGCGGGGGCATCATCAGCCCGGCACTGCGGGACGCGGCCCTGCAGGTCGAGTTGCGTTTCAGCGCCGATCGCCCCTCCCAGGAGGAAGACAGCTCCTTTATCAGCCGCAAGGCCGCCAACGCCGTACGGCTGCAGCTGGCCCAGATGCTGGGCATCAGCCGCTTCTATGATCTGGACCGGATGGATCTGACCGCCTCCACCACCCTGCATCGCCAGTCCCAGAAGGCGGTGACCGATTTCCTGGTGCAGTTGAAGGACCCGGTCTTTCTGCAGCAGAACGGGCTGACCGTGGAACGCATGCTGGCCACCGGCGATCCGTCCAAGGTCATTTACAGTTTCAATCTCTATGAACTGGGCCCCTTTGGCGCCATGCCCAGGGTGCAGGCGGACAATCTCGACCAGCCCTTTGACATCAATGTCGGCACCAAGCTCGATCTGGGCTCCACGGCAAAACTGCGCACCCTGGTCACCTACCTGGAGCTCATTGCCCGCCTGCACGAAAAATACAGCCCCTTGAGCAGCAAGGAACTAGGCGCGCTGGAGATCAGCCCGAACGACCGGCTCTCCCGGTGGGCCGCGGATTACCTGCTGGTTACCCCTGACCGCTCCCTCCCGGCCATGCTCGACGCTGCCCTGGAACGCCAGTATTCCGCCAGTCCGGCGGAAACGTTCTATACCGGCGGCGGCAACCACACCTTTTCCAACTTCAGCAAGCTGGACGACCATAAGGTCCTGTCGGTGCGGCTGGCCATGCGCCATTCGGTCAATCTCGTTTTCATCCGGCTGATGCGGGACATCGTGCGCCATTACATGCTGCAGGTGCCCGGCTCTTCGGCCCGGGTCCTTGAGGACATGGACAATCCGGCGCGCCGCCAGTATCTCGAACGGTTTGCCGACCAGGAAAGCAAAGTTTTTCTGCTCCGCTTCTATCATAAGTACAAAGGGAAAAACGCGACGGAGATTCTGGAGACCCTGGTCTCCAGCATCCGCCTGACCCCCCGCCGGCTCGGCGGCATTCACCGCTACCTCGTGCCGGAAGCCACCCTGCCGGAATTCACCGCCTTCCTGGAAAAGCATCTGCCCACCATCAAGGAAACCGGCACCAAAAACCTGCAAAAGTACTATGAGCAGTTCGGGCCGGACAAATTTCCCCTGGCTGATCAGGGATATATCACCCAGGTGCATCCCCTGGAACTGTGGCTGACCCGCTATCTGCGCAGCCACCCCCAGGCCAAGTGGGACGATATCGTGACGGCCAGTGCAAAGGAGCGGCTCGAGGTCTACAGCTGGCTGATGCGCAATAAACGCAAAAATGCCCAGGACAGGCGCATCCGCAGCCTGCTGGAAGTAGAGGCCTTTCTGGAGATCCACAAGGACTGGAAACGGCTGGGCTATCCCTTTAACTCCCTGGTCCCCTCCTATGCCACTTCCATCGGCTCTTCGGCTGACCGGCCCGCGGCCCTGGCCGAACTGATGGCCATCCTGGTCAATGACGGGGTGCGGCCGCCCTCCGCCCTGCTGACCACCTTGCACTTTGCCGGGGGAACTCCCTACGAAGCGATCGTGCAGCGCCTGCAGGATGCGGGGGAAAGGGTCATTCCCAGCGAGGTGGCCGCAGCGGCGCGCGGCGTGCTGCGCGATATCGTGCAGAACGGCACCGCGGCCCGCATCAATCGGGCCCTGGTGCAGGAGGATGGCAGCGAGATTCCCATCGGCGGCAAAACCGGCACCGGCGACCACCGCTATGTCACCTACCGGCACGGCGGGGTCAAGGAGTCCAAAGTGGTCAACCGCTCCGCCACCTTTGTTTTTTACATCGGCGACCGTTTTTACGGCACACTCACGGCCTTTGTTCCCGGTGCCACGGCTGCGGATTTCGAATTCACCAGCTCGCTGCCGGTCACCATTCTGCGCCTGCTGCTGCCGCGGCTGCAATCCCTGGTGGGAGGGCAGGAATTCAAGCCGGCGGCGGTGCTGCAGCCCCCGCCGGCCCCAGCCCCGACCGCTGCGCCCGCGCCGGCCGCGCCCATGAAAAAAAGGAAATTTTATGAGCAAAAAATTAAAAAAATTATCAAGCCTGCTCGCTGAAGTCGCCGACCTGCACAATGCAGCGGCCCTGCTCGGCTGGGACCAGCAGACCTACATGCCGCGCGCGGGCGCGGAAGCGCGTGGTTATCAAATGGGCACACTTGGCAAGATCGCCCATGAGAAATTCACATCCGACACGGTTGGCAAACTGCTCGACGAACTCAAGGATGCCTATCATCCCGAATCGGACGATCCCTATGACATCCTGCTCGATCAGTTCGAGCGCGGCATGAAAACGGCGGAAGTCACGGATATCTTCGCGGCCCTGCGTCCCCGCCAGGTGGAACTGATCAAGGCGATCACCGAACGGCCGCAGGTGGACGCCTCATTCCTGCAGGGACCTTTCGACGAGCAGAAACAATGGGATTTCGGGATCAAGGTCATCACCGGCTTCGGCTATGACTGGACCAGGGGCCGCCAGGACAGGTCGGCCCACCCCTTTACCACCAGCTTCAGCATCAATGATGTGCGCATCACCACCCGCTTTGAAAAGGACCATCCCGCGGCCTCGCTGTTCAGCACCATGCACGAAGCCGGGCACGCCCTCTATGAGCTGGGCTGCTGCCAGTCCTTCGAGCGCAGTCCCCTGGCGGGCGGGGCATCGCTCGCGGTGCATGAATCCCAGTCACGGTTGTGGGAAAACCTGGTGGGCCGCTCGCTGCCCTTCTGGGAACATTTCTATCCCGCCTACCAGCAGCTCTTTGCCCCGGCCCTGGCCGGAGTGGACCTGATGAGCTTTTACAGGGCCATCAACCGGGTCGAGCCGTCCCTCATCCGGGTCAATGCGGATGAGGCCACCTATAATCTGCACATCATGCTGCGCCTGGAACTGGAAATCGGCATGATTGACGGCACCATCGCGGTGAGGGACCTGCGCGAAATCTGGAACGCCAGGATGGAGGAGTACCTCGGCATCACCCCGCCCGACGATGCCAGGGGGGTACTGCAGGATGTGCACTGGTCCGGCGGGTCGCTGGGCTACTTTTCCACCTACGCCCTGGGCAACCTGATCTCGGCCCAGCTGTGGGAAAAAATCAACAGCGATATCCCGGACCTGGCCGACCGGTTCCGCCGGGGCAGATTTGATGGACTGCTGACCTGGCTGCGCGACAAAATCCATGTGCACGGCCGCAAGTACGAACCCCAGGAACTGGTGCAGAAGGTGACCGGCTCCAAGATTGATCCGGCGCCCTATATCCGTTATCTGCAGCGGAAATATGGGGAAATTTATGGGATTTAAAAAAGAAAGGCAAGAGGCACAAGGCAACAGGCAAAAGTGGTGGGCAGGGTGCCTTTTGCCTAATGCCTAATGCCTCTTGCCTCTTGCCTTATGCCTATTGCCTTTTGCCTTACGCCTCTTTTTTAAACAACGCATGAAACTTCGCCGGCATGGGACTGGTAAACTCCATCCGGTTGCCCGTGGTCGGGTGGGAAAAAGCAAGATAGCCGGCGTGCAGCACGGTAGGTTGGGGTGAGGAACGAACCCCAACATTGTGTCATGAAACCGGAGGATGCAATGCAATACCGGCGCGCACGAGTTTATGGCGGCACATATTTTTTCACCGTGAATCTTGCGGAACGGCGCCGGTCCCTGCTGGTAGATTACGTTCACGTCCTCCGTAAGGTGGTAGGCCTGGTGAAAGAGCGGCATCCCTTCACCATCGACGCCATGGTGATTTTGCCTGAACACCTGCATGCGGTGTGGACCCTGCCGCCAGGGGACGCGGACTACCCCGGACGGTGGATGCTCATCAAAACGGGATTCTCGCGGCATATCCCTCAGGGGGAACG
>JACQYM010000223.1 GCA_016208225.1 Deltaproteobacteria bacterium
ATATCCTTCGGATTTCTTGATTCCCGCAGAACCCTTACCGGCACGCCGTTAATGGTCAGGGTGCCGTCGATATTATTTAGATTTTCCACCATGCGGCCGGCTTTGAAGCCGTGCAGGTAATTGCCCAATCGCCCATAGGTGCTGTCCCGCTCAATCGAGGCGGCGAGATCTTCAAGCCCCTGGCCAATCTCGCGGCCGGTATTGACGACAATTTCTGAAAAATATTTTCTGCCGACATGGTGCCATAAGGACAGCTTACCGATCCGGCCGAGAGCGTTAATGCCTAACTTCATTTTCTTTTATTCTCCTTCTGAGATCATTTATTTATGGCAATGGCATCAGCTACAAAAAAAATGCACCAAAATAAAGACTTATAATATGAACGGCCCTGCTGATGCGCAACAATTCCTGAACAATGGAAGGACCATCAACCTGCAAGTAAAACAAACGGGGCATCTGTGTGCAAGTAAAACTTTAGGGAACCTTGAAAAATTGCCCTCTGGCCCGATGACTGTGTCGCATTCGAAAATAAAAATGCAACCACGCCGGCCAGAGCCAAAAAAGGCGCGGATTACCGCGATACAGCCGCATCCGGCTACAGCATGGACAGATAGCGCTCCCCGGTATCGGGCAGGATCACCACGATAAGCTTGCCCCGGTTTTCCGGCCGGCTGCCCACGGTTAACGCCGCAGCCACTGCGGCCCCGGAAGAAATGCCGGCGAGAATCCCCTCCCGACTGGCCAGCTTCCTGGCATAATCCAGGGCCTCGTCCGACTGCACCCGGATCACCTCGTCAATATACTCCTGCTTGAGGATTTTGGGCACAAAACCGGCGCCGATCCCCTGGATCTTGTGCGGACCGGGCTTGCCGCCGGATAAAACGGGCGACTCGGCCGGTTCCACGGCCACCACCTTGAGTTCTGGTTTCCGCTGCCGGATCACTTCGGTGACCCCGGTAAGGGTGCCGCCGGTGCCCACGCCGCAAACCAGAATATCGATTCTGCCATCCGTGTCCCGCCAGATTTCTTCCGCCGTGGTCTGGCGGTGCGCCTCGGGATTGGCCGGATTTTCAAACTGCTGGGGCATGAAGGAATTCGGAGTGTCGGCCGCCAGGGCCGCCGCCCTGGCTATCGCACCGGTCATGCCTTCGGCGCCCGGGGTCAGGACGATTTCCGCCCCGAACAGGGCAAGCAGTTTCCGGCGTTCCACACTCATGGTCTCCGGCATGGTGAGAATGAGCCGGTAGCCCCGGGCCGCGGCTGTCATGGCCAGGCCGATCCCGGTATTGCCGGAGGTGGGCTCGATGAGCGTGGTATGCGGCCCGATCAATCCCTTTTCCTCGGCCCGGCGGATCATATTGACGCTGATGCGGTCCTTGACGCTGCCGCAGGGGTTGAACGATTCCAGCTTGCCGACGATTTGCGCCGGGCAATCGGCCCCGATCCGCCGCAGGGCAACCAGCGGGGTTGCGCCGGTTGTCTCGGTGATGTCATTATGGATTTTCATGCGTGATTCCTCTGGTTGCCTTGTCGATGATTTTCAGCTCGGGCAAGGATTTGTCGAGCGAGCCGTCAAGCTCCTGAAACTTCCGGGCGCTGACCAGTACCCGGTTTTCAAAAGATCCTGCCACCTTATTGTACGACTGCACGGTCCGGTCAAGATTCTTGCGCAGCTCTTCAAAATGGGACGACAGCACCCACAGCTGAGAGTGGTCGGCGTGGCCAGGATCACCTTCTGCGCCACCCCGCATTCGATCAACTCCGGGTCCTGGGCCAGGGCCGCGCTGAAAAAATTTTCTCCGGGCACGAACATCACGACAAATTCGGGAGATCGGTCAAACTGCTGCCAGTAAGCCTTGCCGCTCAACTGCCCCAGATGGGTGCGCATCTGCCGGGCATGGGTCTTTAATTTTTCCAGCCGCTGCTCATCATCATCCAACTCGTGGGCTTCGAGATAGGCCTGCAGCGAGGCCTTGGAATCAACCACAATCTGCTGGCCGTTCGGCAGCCTGATAATCATATCCGGCCGCAGTCCGCCCTCCTCGCCCTGCACCGTCTGCTGCTCGATAAAATCACAGTACGCCACCATGCCCGCCATTTCCACCACGCGGCGCAGCTGCATTTCTCCCCATCTGCCCCGGGCCACCGGGGTGCGCAGCGCCCGGGCCAGATTCGCGGTTTCGCCCTGCAGCCTTGTCTGGCTGACGGCCATGGCTTTCACCTGCTCGGCCAGGGAAGTATAGGCGGCAATCCGCTCTTTCTCAAGCTGCCTGACATGGATATCAACCTTTTGCAGAGAATCCTGCAGCGGTTTTACCAGATCATTGATCGCCTCTTTCCGCTGGTTCAGATCATCCCTGGCCCGTTCCTGGAAATGGGACAGCGTTGATTTGGCAATCTGCAGAAATGACTCGCTGTTGCTGCGATAGATTTCAGCGGAGAGGGCCTTGAACGAGGCGGAAAGCTCCTCCCTGGCTTCCTGCAGCAGGACCAGCTGGGCCTCAACCTGTTTTTTCGCGACCACGAGTTCGTTGTTGTCGGTCTGCAGCTTTCTGTTTTCTTCTATCACACTTTGCAGTACTTTTTCAAGCTCCCCAACCTTTTCATGGCGCGACGCCAGACGCTCCTGCAGCACCGCCTGATCGGTCAACAGTGACTGTTTTTCCCTGCCAAGCCGTTGCAGCGCCAGTCGAGCGAGCAAACCGGCCAGCAGCGCGCCGCCTGCCGCGGCCGCCGCAATCATGAAAAAAATGTCAAGAAAGGTATTTACCGGCATTGTGTCTTATAGTGAAAAGCAAGGAGTGAGAAGTCAGGAGTCAGGAGTCAGAAAACGCCCTCGCTTTTTCCTCTTTCCTCCTCACTTTTCGCCAAAAAATCATCATGGATCTTAACAGGTTACCCAAAAAAGAATACTAAGATTACAATTCCTTCTTGACTTGTTGATAATTATTACTAATAATTTACGAAATTGACACCCTTGTCCGGGAACCGATATATCTTAGAATATTACTTTTTACATTACCATACGATTTTAAATTCAATTTTATGTGGAGGGGCGGGTTTCATACCCACCCCCATAGAACAGGAGGCAACCAATGTTACAGGACGGTGAAAAAGGCGCAATTATACAAAAAGACAAAGAAAGCTATGCCATAGTTCCCCATTTCAGTGTGGGACTGGTGACGGCCGGTGATTTGAGAAAAATTGCCGATGTGGCGGACAAATATAAGGTGGCGGCCATGAAAATCACCAGTGCGGCCCGCATTGCCATGGTCGGCTTCAAGGAAGAGGATATCGATGCGGCCTGGCGGGATCTGGGCATGGACCCCGGCCATGCCATCGGCCTCTGCGTCCGCAGCATCAAGGCCTGTCCGGGCACAACCCTCTGCCGGCTGGGCAAACAGGATGCCCTGGCCCTGGGCCAGGAGCTGGACCGCCGTTATCATGGCTATCAGTTGCCGAATAAATGCAAAATAGGCGTTTCCGGCTGCATCAACAACTGCGTGGAAACACCGGTAAAGGATATCGGCTTTGTCGGCAAGACGAAAGGCTGGACCCTGATGGTCGGCGGCAATGCCGCCTCCCGTCCGCAGCTC
>JACQYM010000224.1 GCA_016208225.1 Deltaproteobacteria bacterium
CCAAAGATCGCGGGCATGGCCCGCTCCTACGAGCCGCCTGCACAGATTCCTTTTTTTTCCCTTCTAATGCGATTCGGCGGTGAGATGATGCTCGGTCCGCGACGACGGCCGCGCTCCGAGACCGAGGGCGGTGAGCACCGAGCATCCCTGCTGTCTGCCGTCTGTCTGGAAGGAGAGGGCCTTGGCGGGACAGTTTTCCACGCAGTTGCCGCAACGCATGCATTCGCCGCTGGTGACGAACCCCTGGGATTTGAACGAGCCGGCACTGGTGCCGATGGGGCATGATTTCCGGCAGAGGCCGCACTCCTTGCACGACGGGCTCACCTGCAGCAGATAATTGCACGGAGCAATCACGCCCTGAAAGGTGGCCATGGGGCAGATGCTGCACCACGATCTGGGTTGCCAGATAAATCCCAGAAAGACGGCAAGCCCGGTGGAGAGGGTCCACATCATGGCAAACGCCGCGCCGATCCTGGCCGGATCCCCTTCCGCCGCAATGAGACGCATGGTCAGAATCCCCATCATCATGGCAAAGATCAGCCACCGGAACCATTTCGCCTTGAATACGGGCAGCATTTTCCGCTGCAGGCTCACCTTGGCCAGCACCCTTTCATGAAAGGCGCCCATGGCGCATATCCAACCGCAGTAAAACCTGCCGCGAAACAGGCTGATAATGAACATGAGAACTATCATGGCCAGGGCAATATAGCCGAGATAGGGCCAGAAATAGCCGCCGATGACGACGAGGGGGACAAGGGGCGCCATCATCCATTGGGTAATTCTGCGGGATCGTTTTTCTTTCATGGCTTTCATCTGACAGTTCCTTGTGGGGTAAGGGTGTAATATGCTGAGTTTACACCAGCTTGGGTGCTTTTCATTTTCACTGTTCCTTGATCTCGGCCGAAAATTCTACTTATTTCAAGGCGCCCATTTATCAGTGGACCGGTCAATTGATCATTTGTTCCATTCATTGGGTTTTCGGCTGTGTTCGTGGCCGGCGGCATGGGCGTTTAAGTGATATAGAATTTAATTAATTTCTAAAATAATGCAAGGAAAAAATGCCCCGAGCCGAAAGGCTGTTTTTTTGCAGCGGAATATCAAGTTGTTACGGGATGTAATCAGAGAGAGGGGATTAACTGTATTCCCTGGTTTTATGGAAAACAATATCCGGGAACAGCTCCATGGTGCGGGACAGAGTCCATTCGCTGGCCGCCAGGAAGGCGAGATGGCCTTCACTGTCCATGGCCAGATTGGACTGTTTTTTCTGCATGAAATCGTCGAGTTTCCTGCGGTCGCTGCAGCTTATCCAGCGGGCCGTGGCGTAACTGACTCCTTCATATACCGCATCCACGCCGTACTCCGCCTTGAGGCGGGCCATGGTCACGTCAAACTGCAGGACGCCGACCGCCCCCAGGATGTAATCGCTGCCCATCAGCGGCCGGAAGAGCTGCACGGCGCCCTCTTCGGCCAGCTGGGTCAACCCCTTGTTCAGCTGTTTCATCTTCAGCGGGTTCTTGAGCAGCACCCGGCGGAAATGTTCCGGCGCGAAATTGGGGATGCCGGTGAATTTGAGCGGCTCCTTGTCGGTAAAGGTGTCGCCGATTTTGATGGTGCCGTGGTTGTGGATGCCGATGATGTCGCCCGGATAGGCCTCTTCCACATTGCTGCGATCCTGGGCCATGAAAATGGTGGCGTTGGCCAACGATACCTCTTTGCCGATGCGGTGATGGCGGACCTTCATGCCGCGGGTGAACTTGCCGGAGCAGATACGGAAAAAGGCGATGCGGTCGCGGTGGGCCGGATTCATGTTGGCCTGGATCTTAAAGGTGAAGCCTGAAAAGGTCTCTTCCTCCGGCGCCACGCTGCGCGTGGTGGCGGCGCGCGGTCCTGGGGCCGGCGCCAGCTCGACAAAGGCGTCGAGCAGTTCCTTGACGCCGAAATTGTTGATGGCGCTGCCGAAAAAGACCGGGCTCTGGCTTGCCTTCAGATATTCCTCATGCTCGAAAGGATTGGCCGCTCCCTGCAGCAGTTCGATGTCCGCGCGCAGTTCGTCGGCCTGGCGGCCCAGCAGCCGGTCAAGCAGCGGATCATCGATGCCCTTGACCACAATGGTGTCCTGGGGCCGGGTTCCCTGGCTGGGGGTGAAGAGCTGCAGCTCACCCCGGTACATGTTGTAGACCCCTTTAAAGGTCTTGCCCATGCCGATGGGCCAGGAGAGGGGGGTGCACTCGATCTGCAGTTTGTCTTCGATTTCCGCCATGATGTCCAGCGGTTCCTTGCCCTCCCGGTCAAGCTTGTTGATGAAGGTGATGACCGGCGTGTTGCGCATGCGGCATACCTCCATCAGCTTTTCGGTCTGGGACTCCACGCCCTTGGCGTTGTCAATCACCATCAGGGCGCTGTCCACCGCGGTCAGCACCCGGTAGGTGTCTTCGGAGAAGTCCTGGTGGCCCGGGGTGTCCAGCAGATTGATCTCGTAGTCGCGGTAGTTGAATTTCATCACCGATGAGGTGACGGAGATGCCGCGTTCCTGTTCAATGGCCATCCAGTCGCTTACCGCGTGATTGGCCGTTTTGCGCGATTTAACCGCGCCGGCCATCTGGATGGCGCCGCCGAACAGCAGCAGTTTTTCGGTGAGGGTGGTTTTGCCGGCATCGGGATGGCTGATGATGCCGAAGGTGCGGCGACGTATGATCTCTTTCAGAAGTTTACTGCTCAATTTCTTACAACCTATAATGGCGAATCTGGCGTAATTATCCAGCTTGGGACGAAAAAAGTTCGATCGCCCTGGTGCTGTAACTGTTCAGCAGTGCCGCAGATGCGCGAAAGAGGCCTGGCCGCTATACATGGGGTATGCGGCCAGGCCGATGACAAAGCAGATGCGGTGCTGCTGGATAGTTACAATCTGGCAAAAAAAACGGGCCGGTAATCCGGCCCGCGTCAACAGAGTATATATAATCAATAAATCGTGCTTTGTCCAGGTTTCGCAACAGAAAGAAAATATTTTTTTCGACAATCAGGGCAGCAGGATGCGGTCTTCCACCAGGGTGCCTCCGGCAGTATCGGCAATCTTTTTAAGCAGGGCCGGTTCCACCGGTTCATCTTTTCTCTGGTCCGCATCTTCTATTGCCACTGTTTTGCGCATGGTGAGGGTTTTATCATCCACCGTGGCGATGTAGATTATTTTTAAGAAGTAGATATCCTCGCCCATGTTGATGACCGGCTGGGTGTATTCCTTCTGCGGCTTGATCAGGGCCTTGGTGA
>JACQYM010000225.1:0-2324 GCA_016208225.1 Deltaproteobacteria bacterium
GCCGGTTTGCGGGGACGGCGAGAAGATCCCGGCCCGGGACGAAAGCTTCTGGGGCATCACCGTCGCCTTTGGCGTCAGAAACCACGGCCGCACCCAGGACGGCCTGCAGGAGATGCACCGGGTGCTGAAACCGGGCGGCAAGCTGTTGATCCTGGAATTTTCCAGGCCACGAAATGTGATCGTCAAACCGGTGTACAATTTTTATTTGAACCGGGTGCTGCCCGCCGTGGCCGGCGTTGTCTCCGGCGACAAGGAGGCGTATGAGTATCTGGCCAGTTCCATTGCGAAATTTTACGAACCCGAGGAGCTGATGGGCATGATGAGAAAGGCCGGGTTCAGCGACGTGTCCCGCCGGCCGCTCACCTTCGGCATTGTCTCGGTCTACATAGGTATCAAATGAAAAAGATCATTCTGGCGATAACCGGGGCCAGCGGCGCGCTCTATGCCGTGCAGTTTCTGCAGCTGGTCCGCGGGCTCGATGTGGAGGTGCACGGCATTATCTCGAAGGCGGGCGAAAAGGTGCTGCTGCTTGAGGAGAATCTTGCCCCGCAGGACTTGTCCGGGGTCAGCCGCTGGTATGCGGTGGATAACTTCGCCGCGCCCATGGCCAGCGGCTCGGCCCGCTATGACGCCATGGTGGTCCTGCCCTGTACCATGGGCACCCTGGCCGCCATTGCGGGCGGGCTGTCCACGAACCTCATCCATCGGGCCGCCGACGTGATGCTGAAGGAACGAAGGCCGCTGGTCCTGGCCGTGCGCGAGACGCCCTTCAACCGCAACCATCTGCGCAACATGCTGGCCGCGGCCGAGGCCGGGGCGATCATCTGTCCCGCCATGCCGGCCTTTTATCACCTGCCGGAGAGTCTGACGGACATGGCCCGCCATTTTGCCGGCCGGGTGGCGTCCCAGATCGGTCTGTCGGTGCCGGGACTGAAAGAGTGGGGTGGCAGCGATGTTTAAAAAGATTGCCATATTGCTGGAGATGATCAAGTTCGAGCATTCCGTCTTTGCCCTGCCTTTTGCCCTGATGGGCGCCTTTCTGGCCCAGGGCGGCGTGCCGCGGGGGATCATTTTCTTCTGGGTGGTGGTGGCCATGGTGGGGGCGCGCACCTGCGCCATGGGCTTTAACCGCATTGTTGACGCCCGTTTTGACCGGGCAAATCCCCGCACCGCGGACCGGGCCATTCCGGCCGGAGCGGTGCGGATGGGGGAGGCGTGGGCCATGGTCATCGGGGCCGGCCTCGTCTTTTTTGCCGCCTGCTATCAGCTCAACCCGCTCACCTTCAAGCTCGCGGCCCCGGCCCTGGGGCTCACCCTGTTTTATTCCCTCACCAAGCGGTTCACCTGGCTCTGCCATGTGGTGCTGGGCGTGGCCCTGGCCTTTTCCCCGCTGGGCGGGTTCGTGGCGGTGCAGGGCAGCCTGACCGGCTTTCCCTGGGTGCTTTCCCTGGGGGTGCTTTTCTGGGTGGCGGGCTTTGATACGGTCTATGCCTGTCTGGATGCCGATTTTGACCGGCAGGCCGGGCTCTTTTCCCTGCCCGCCCGCTTCGGCCGCCATAACGCCTTTAAGATGGCGGTTTTTTTCCATGTGCTGGCCTTTGGCCTTTTTGTGGCCACCGGCATCCTCTGCGGGCTCACCTATTTTTATTATCTCGGCATCGCCCTGACCGGCAGCGCCCTTTTCTATCAGCACCTGATCGTCAACCCGCGGGACCTCTCCCGCATCAACATGTCCTTTTTCACCCTGAACGGCCTGATCAGCCTGACGCTGTTTGTCGCTGTCTGGCTTTCCCTGGCCACGGGGTGAGTGATTGGTCTGGCTGGTCTTACTGGTCTTACTGGTCTGATTGGTCGGATTTGTTTTTGTCAGGTCAACCCTTCGGCGGTGTATTTGTTCGGCGGAATACGCTTCGCTATTCCGCCCTACGGTGCTGGCAAGATCGTAGGTCGGGTTAGGCGGCCTTATCGCCGTAACCCGACATGAACTGGCGTGGTGCCGGGGGTTGGTATCGGCCGGGAATGGCCTCTGTTGTCGGGTTACGCGATACAACCGCTAACCCGACCTACGGTGTGGGCCTGAAGCAGCGTGGGGGCGGTGCGCGCCTGGGCGGTTCGCGAATCGCCCCACTCCCTGATCTGATTTGTCTGGTTAGTAGTGTTGTCTTTGACCAGCCCAGTTACGCATGGCCGGGGGCCGCAGGGGAGAAACGCTGCTGGATTTTCCGGATGTCGGCCTTCTTTTCCAGAAAAAGGGCTGCCAGCCGCGGATCAAACTTTGAGCCCATGCCCCTTTCCACCTCGGCGAATGCCTCCTCAACAGGCCA
>JACQYM010000225.1:2372-9130 GCA_016208225.1 Deltaproteobacteria bacterium
TCGTCAACCGGCCATGGCTTCTTGTAGGGCCGGGCCGAGGTCAGGGCGTCAAAGACATCGCAGATGGCGGCAATGCGGCCGGCCAGGGGGATGTCGGCATGGGCCAGTCCCTTCGGATAGCCGGTGCCGTCCCAGCTTTCGTGATGGGTCAGGGCAATGCCCCGCGCCATCTGCAGCAGCGGGTGGTCGTTGCCGGAGAGGAGCTGGGCGCCGATCATGCTGTGGGTTTTCATGATCTCGAACTCCTGCTCGCTCAGCTTGCCGGGCTTGTGGAGAATCGAGTCGGCAATGGCCAGTTTCCCCACATCGTGCATGGCCATGGCATGGAAGAGCAGCTGCCGCTCCTCATCATTCAAGCCGGCGGCCTGCGCCAGGATGTCGCAGTAATGGCTCATCTTGGTGATGTGCGGTCCGGTGCTGGCATCCCGGAACTGCGCGGCCTGGGCCAGCCGGTAGATCATTTCGATCTGCATCGTCCACAGCTCCTTCTGCTGTTTTTCGATCTTTTCTTCAAGCTCGGCATGGCGACGGCGCAGCACCTCACCTTCCAGCTGCTGCTGTTCCTCGGCCTCCATTTCCAGGGTGACGTTGGTCAGCCAGCCCAGGGACAGACAGATCCGGTCAGCCGGGAAAGACCGCACCGCGGCCTGGTCCTTCAGCCAGATGGGCGGCCGGTTGGGCAGGGACACCTTGTACACCGCCTCGATGCTCCCGCTGTTTTTTCCTTCATTGCGCAGTTCTTCCCTGATCAGGGGCAATTCCTGCTGGCCAAAGGTGCGCCGTTCAATTTTGTTGTCAACCGCGCCGTGGCGAAAGGAGCAGCGTTGCAGGACGCTGTCCCGGAAGATTTCCGCCACTTCGCAGGACTGGCAGCCGAGGAGCGCGAGGAGTCGGTTGCCGGCGAACTCATACCAGATCGATTTGTCGGCGTCTTCCCGCCAGGCGGAAATATACGGCATGGCGGGATTGGCGCTGACATTGAAATTGCGGAAGAGGAGGATTGCCTCGGCGACCCGTTTTTTCAGGTCGTTGCTGAATTCCCCTTTGAGGATGCGACCGCAGTAATCACGATCAAAAATCCAGTTGAAATCCTGTTGGTTATTCATCGTTTACCTCCTCACTTTTCCCTTCCTTATCCAGTGCCTTTCTGATGATCAAGGCCAGTTCCCCCTGGCGGATCGGTTTCATGACAAATTCCGCGATGCCGAGCTTTTCGGCCTTTTCCGCATTGATTTTTTCGCTGTACCCCGTGCAGAGGACCACCGGCAGCCCCGGTCTGACCGCCAGCACCTTGCGGGCCAGCTGCTCGCCGGTCATCTTCGGCATGGTCATATCGGTCAGGAGAAGATCAAAGCCCTGCGGATCGCGGGTGAACTCGGCCAGGGCCTCCTCGCTGTCGGTGAAAGCGGCAACCAGGTAGCCGAGCCGTTCCAGCGTCTGCTGATAGAGGGTTGCCAGCAATGCTTCGTCGTCCACCGCCATGATCCGTTCCCTGCCGGTCGGCATGGGTGAGGCTGTTTCTGCTGCGGTCGGCAGCGGTTCGCTTTCGATCACCGGGAAATAGAGATGGAAGGTGGTGCCGGCCCCGACCCGGCTGGACACGATGATTTCCCCGCCGCAGCTCTGCATGATGCCGTGGACCACGGCCAGGCCGAGTCCCGTGCCTTCGCCCTTTGTCTTGGTGGTGAAATAGGGCTCGAAGATCCTCTCCAGGGTTGCCGCGTCCATGCCGCTGCCGTTGTCGCTCACCTCCAGACGCACATAGGAGCCGGGCCGCAGTCTGTTTTCCGGTACCGTCGGGGCCGGCTGCCCCACAACAACCGGGGTCAGGGCGACATCCAGCACCCCGCCCGTCTCCCGCATGGCATGATAGGCGTTGGTGCAGAGGTTCATGACGATCTGGTGCATGCGGGTCGGGTCGGCCCGTACGGCGCCGCACCGCGGATCGATGTTCTGTCTGATTTCAATGGTTGTGGGGATGGTGGAACGCAGGAGTTTCAAGTCCTCCTTGATGATATACTGCAGTTTGAGCGGGCTGAGCTGTTCGCCGTTCCGGCGGCTGAAAGTGAGTATCTGCAGCACCAGGTCCTTGGCGCGGATCCCGGCTTTCAGCACCTCACTGATGTCGTCCGCCACGGGACTGCCCTTGGGCAGGTTTTCCCTGGCGATCTCCGCATAGCCGATGATCGCTGCCAGGATATTGTTGAAATCATGGGCAATGCCGCCGGCCAGGGTGCCGATGGCCTCCATTTTCTGGGCCTGCCGGAGCTGGTCCTCCAGTTTGATTTTCTCCTCAACCGTGTGCTTTAATTCGGTGATGTCGCGGCCGATGCTGTTGACAAAGCGCAGCTTGCCGTTCCCGTCATAATGGAAATTTGACACCCAGCTGATCTGGAAGATCTTGCCGGTACGGCTGAGCAGGCGGTTTTCAAAATCACCCCTGGCGGCTTTCCGGCGGATAAAGTCAAAGAACCGCTGGACGGTCTCCCCGCGGTCATCGGCATGGACAAAGGAGAAGAACGATTGGCCGAGACAATTCTCCGGCGTGCCGCAGAGGATGGTCTGCGCGGCGCTGTTGACAAAGAGAAAATTGCCCTGGCCGTCCATCTGGGTGATGAGATCCTGGGTGCCTTCCACCAGTTCCCGGTAGCGTTCGTCGCTGGCCTTGAGTTCCGTGATTTTGCGATCGATAACCCGGTCGCGTAACTGCATCTCGTGGCGCAGCTGGTCTTCCGCTTTTTTGATGCGCAGCATGGCCCGGATCTGGGCAACCAGCTCCACGCCTTCGATGGGTTTGGCAAGAAAGGCGTCCGCGCCTGTTTCCAGGCCCCGGGCGCGGCTCTGCGCATCGGTATGCACCGCGGTTGCCATGATGACCGGGATATGGCTGGTGCGGGGATCGGTCTTCAGTGTCCGGCACACCTCGTAACCGTCCATGCCCGGCATTTTGACATCAAGCAGAATCGTGTCCGGCTGCTGCTCCTGCGCCTTCCTGAGTCCCTCGGGGCCGGACAGGGCGGTCAGCAGGAAGCATTCCGGCATGAGATTGGCGAGCATGGCGGCAAGCACGGTAAGATTGTCCTGTTTATCATCGATGGCTAAGATCTTCGGCATATATCCTTACCCGGTCCATTTCTCAATGAGGGTGATGAGCTGCTGCGGATTGATCGGCTTGGTCATATAGTCATTGCAGCCGGCGGCCAGGGCCTTTTCCCTGTCGCCTTTCATGGCATGGGCGGTGAGGGCGATAATCGGAATATGGCGGGACGGCTGCTCCGCCCTGAGCCGCCGCGCCACCGTATACCCGTCCATTTCCGGCAGGGACATGTCAAGCAGCACCAGATCGGGATGGCCGTTCAGGGCCAGGGCCAGCCCCTCGACCCCGTCCCGCGCCTCCAGGAGCCGGTACCGGCCGGCAAGCATCGCCTTGAGGGTGAACATGTTGTCGGCATTGTCCTCCACCACCAGCACCAGAGGTGCTTCGGCCCGGTCTTTGTCCTGTTTTTCCATGGCCGGGGCCGGCGCGGCGGCAGCTGCCGGCACCTGTTTGTCCGGGGCTGCCGCAGTGACGGCTCCGAGTCCCAGCATGGCCCTTGTCTTGGCCAGCAGCCCCTGCACATCTACATCGCCCTTCTGGATCAACTGTTTGATGTTATTGTATTTTATCCGTTGCAGATCCTCTCTGGACAGGTCCTTGGCCGTCAGCACCAGAATGGGGACCTTTTCCGTGGCCGGGGTGGCGCGGATTCTTTCCATGACGGCAAAGCCGTCGATTTCCGGCATCATCAGATCGAGAATGATGCCGTCCGGCACCGTGCGGCCCAGGTAATCCAGGGCTTCCTGGCCGCCCCGGGCCGTCGCCACCTCATAGCCGGCTGCTTCCAGCACCTTTTTCACCTGCAGGATGGCGACCTCGTTGTCTTCCACCAGCAGGATGCGCCTGCCGGCCTCCGGGCCTGCCGCGGCCAGCTGCCCGGGAAAGCGGTCAATATCGGCCAGCATCGTCGCGATCCGTCCCAGCAGTTCCCGGGAGGTCGTCCTGCCTTTTTCCAGGATGGCGGCGACATTGCCGCGCAATCTCTCCCGGTCGGCCGCGGTCAGGTCCTTGGCCGTGACCACCAGCACCGGCAGGTCCCTGGTCGCCGGGGAAGTGCGCAGCCGCTCAAGGAGCTCGAAGCCGTCCATCTCCGGCATCATCAGGTCGAGGATCAGCAGGTCCGGTCGGGTCGCGGCCAGCAGCTCCAGACAGCGGGCGCCGCTGTCAACGGCGATCGCCTGCATGTGATGTTCTTCAATGAGGGCGGCCAGCTCCCGGCGGTCGATTTCGTTGTCATCGACCACCATGATGGTTTGCGCCCCTCGGCCGCTGCTGCGGCGGATCTCGTCGAGCAGCGTCCGGGAATCCACCGGTTTGACCAGATAACCGGCCGCCCCCAGGGCAAAGCCGGTCTGCCTGTCTTCGGACACGGACATGATAATGACCGGAATCCGGGCCGTTGCCGGCTCGGCCTTCAACTGTTGCAGCACCTCCCAGCCATCCATTTCCGGCATGATGAGATCAAGGGTGATGGCATAGGGCTGATGGTCGCGGGCCAGACGCAGCGCCTCCCTGCCGGAGGCGGCTGTCAGCGGCATGTAGCCCGCCCCGGCGAGATAATCGGCAATGACTTCGGCTGTGGCGGGAGCATCATCCACGATGAGCACCTTGCGGCCGGCAGCAGGGGCAGGGGCCGGAGCGGAAAGTGCGGCCGCCGCCGGCCGCTCCTCCGAATGAGCTCCCCCGGCGTTTGGCCAGCTGACGGGCAGCACAACGGTGAAAACCGAACCCTGGGCCGGCTGACTCTGGACGCGGATTTCCCCGCCCAGCAGCAGGGCGGCTTTGCGGGCGATGGTCAGTCCGAGGCCGGTTCCCTCGAAATGACGCGAGGCGGTGCCGTCCGCCTGCCGGAACTCGTCGAAGATATGGGGCAGGTCCAGGGCGGAGATGCCGATGCCGGTGTCGGCAATGGTGATGAGGATTTCATTGTCCGCCCGGGCCGCCGTTACGGTGACATGGCCCGCCCCGGTAAACTTGACCGCATTGGCAAGGATGTTCTGCAGGATCTGATGCACCCTGGCTTCGTCGCTTTCCATCAGGGGCAGATCCGGGGGGATGTTCTGTCTGATTTCAATTCCTTTTTTGCGGGCCAGTACTTCGATATTTTCGACAATGGTTTCCAGGGTGGTTCTGATGGAGAACAGGGTCGGATTGATCTCCATTTTCCCGGCCTCGATCTTGGACAGATCCAGGATATCGTTGATCAGGCTCAGCAGCTGCCTGCCGTTTCTTTCAATCACCTCCAGGTAATTGGCCTCCTCGGGCGAGAGTTTGCCCGCCGCCTGCATGATGAGCACCCGGGACAGGGCCATGATCGAATTCAGCGGCGTGCGCAGTTCGTGACTCATGTTGGACAGAAACTCGCCTTTCAGCCGGTTTGCCTCCTCCACCTGCCGGCGCTGGAACTCCAGTTCTATATTGTGTTCCTGCAGTTCGTCGGCCTGCTGGATAAGCTCCAGCTTCTGGGCCCGCAGTTCGCTGTTGGAGGTATCGAGGCTGGCGGCCAGTTTTCTGGTGGCCTCGTTGGCCAGCAGATTGGCAAAGGCGATATTGATGCCCTGCCAGACGCGGTTGATGATTTCCAGGTGGAGTTGGCCATAGTCCCTGAGGCAGGCCAGGGAGATGACCGCCCGCACCTCATCCTTGACGAGCACGGGAATGGTGATGATCTCCCGCGGCACAAGGGTGCCGGTAAAGGTTTTGAAGACAAACCGGGTGTCCGCCGGGATATCGCTGACGCGGACAATGCCTTTGGCCGCCAGGGCCACCCCCAGTTCGCCTTCGCCGGGTTCGGCGGCAAAGGATGCGGCCAGGTCGGGGGTGATGCCCCGGGTGGCGGCCGGGACAAAGGAACCGCTCTGTTTATTACGGAGATAAAAGGCAGCCAGTTCGGAGCCGGTCAGGTCGGCTGTTTTTTCCGCCACCTGCCGGGCAAAGGCCGCAATGTCCTCCGCCGCCATCATGACTTCGGAGAGTTCCGCCACCCCTTGCCGGACGGACATCTCAAAGGTGATGGTGTCGGCCATGCGGTTGAAGGAGTCAGCGAGCAGGCCCAGCTCATCGGGACGCTGCAGCCGGTTTCTGATGTGTAATTCCCCGGCCTGCAGCCGCTGGGCCACATGGGCCATCTCCCGCACCGGGGCTGCGATGCTTCTGGCGATCAGGGTGGAGATGATGAGGACCGCCACGCTGCAAACGGTCCAGATGATGATAAAATTGCGGACCAGTTCCCGGATCGGGGCATAGACCTCCTCCTGGTCCTGCTTGGCCACAAAACCCCATTTGGCGTACGGGATGTAGGTATAGGCGGCCAGCACCGGTTTGTCCCGGTAATCCGGGGTTTCAATGACGCCCGTTTCCCCCCGCGCCGCCCGGATGGACGGCTGGGCGCTGATCTTCAGATTGAGCGGCGCATGATCATGCCAGCGCAGCTCGTTTAAGGCCACCACATCATGGTTGACCAGCAGGGTCTCCCCTGTGACGCCCATGCCGGTGCGGTCCAGCAGCAGGGCATAGAGGGAGGCGCTGAGGTTGATCCTGGCCGCCAGGATGCCGACGATGAGCAGGGGCGCCAGGGAAAGCAGCAGGAACCAGAAGATAAAGCGCGATCTGACACTCTTGAACCGGGGCAGGACATTCATTTTTTTGTCTTTTCCTGTGG
>JACQYM010000226.1 GCA_016208225.1 Deltaproteobacteria bacterium
AATAAGTGGTCTCTCCGTGAGTCATTGACAGCCAACCATGCAAGTGTGTATGATACACATCATGAACAGTGGAGAAATAATACAAAGATTGAAAAGAGATGGGTGGGTACTCCATCATACAAAAGGAGACCATCATCAATACAAACATCCGGAAAGGCCGGGGAAAGTCACTGTTCCCCATCCCAAGAAAGATCTCCCTGCCGGCACTCTTCGAAATCTTTACCGGCAGGCTGGTTGGCAATGGAGGTAGAATTATGAAATATCCAGTGATAATCCATAAGGATGAAAATTCAGATTATGGCGTTACGTTTCCAGACTTACCTGGTTGTTTTTCCGCAGGGGAAACAATTGAAGAGGCTTTAGCCAATGCCCGGGAAGCGGCGGAATGCCATATTGAAGGTATTCTACTTGATTCCGAGCCCGTCCCTGTTGCCACATCTGTTGAAAAACATAAAGATAACCAAGACTTCAAAGACGGCATATGGGCACTTGTTGACGTAGATCTAAGTAAATTGTCTCTTAAATCAAAAAGAATAAATATAACCATGCCGGAACGATTATTGAATTCCGTAGATTATTTTGCCAAAAAGCATGGAGAAACCCGTTCAGGACTTTTGGCTCAAGCAGTTACGGAATACATGGCATCGCATCAATGAACGAAATCTGTATCGTCATGCCGGCACTCAGTTCAGTCTCCGCTTGACGGGGGCTCAGTTCAGTCCCCGCTTGACGGGGGCTCTTTTCAGTCCCCGCTTGACGGGGGCTCAGTTCAGTCCCCGCTTGACGGGGATGTTTTTAGCTTGCATCCAACAGAGGACGTGGATTCCGGCTAACCACCATCTCCGCAAGCGGAAACAACGAACAATGAAAGTCTCGTGTCGTAGGAGCGGGCCTTGCCCGCGATTGAAATATCCGCAATGCCTGAGGTCGCGGGCATGGCCCGCTCCTACGTCCGGGCCGGCACAACAAGACAGGAAAGAGACTTTCATTTTGCCTCTTGCCTACTGCCTATTGCCTCCCTTTTTTGCCAAACCCGCAAAACTTAGTACTTAAAACTTTCTGTAAAAAAGGGTATAGTCAGCGGGTTATGATCAAAAGAAAAGCAACCAGACAGATCAGGCTGGGGAATGTGCCCATCGGCGGGGATGCCCCGATTGTCGTCCAGACGATGACCAACACCGACACCCGGGACGTCGCGGCCACTGTCAGCCAGATTCACCGGCTGGAAGCGGCGGGATGCGAGATGGTCCGGGTCGCGGTGCTGGACATGGAAGCAGCCCTGGCCATCCGCGAAATCCGCCGGCAGATCACCATCCCCCTGATCGCCGATATCCATTTCGATCACCGGCTGGCCGTTGCCGCCATGGAAAACGGGGCCCAGGGCATCCGCATCAATCCGGGCAACATCGGCGGGCCGGAAAAACTGGCCAGGGTGGTTGATGCCGCCAAAGCCCACCATGTCCCGATCCGGGTCGGGGTCAATTCCGGCTCGGTGGAAAAAGACATCCTGGCCCGCCACGGCCATCCCACCCCCGCGGCCCTGGTGGAAAGCGCCATAAGAAATATCCGGCTGCTGGAAAAGCTCCATTTTTTTGAGCAGAAGATCTCCATTAAATCCTCGGACGCCCTCACCACCATTGACGCCTATCGGCTGCTGGCCAACCAGTGCGATTACCCCCTGCACCTGGGGGTGACCGAGGCAGGCGGTCTGATCGCCGGCACGGTCAAGTCCAGCGTGGCCCTGGGCATGCTCCTCTATGAAGGGGTCGGCGACACGTTCCGCATCTCGCTCACCCGCGATCCGGTGGAGGAAATCCGGGTCTCCTACGAATTGCTCCGCGCCCTGCGCATCCGCGAGCGGGGGCCGGAGCTGATATCCTGCCCCACCTGCGGCCGCTGCCAGATCAACCTCTTTCACCTGGCTGAAAAGGTGGAGGAATATATCCAGACCATCGACACGCCGTTAAAAATTGCGGTGATGGGCTGCGTGGTCAACGGTCCGGGCGAGGCCAGAGAGGCGGATATCGGCCTGGCGGGCGGCAACGGCGTGGGCATTATCTTCAAGAAGGGCGAGCTGTACAAAAAGGTGCCGGAGGAGCAGCTGCTGGAGGTGTTCATTGCGGAACTGAACGCCATGATCCAGGAGAGGAGAAAGGAACCAGAAGTAAGGAGTGAGGAGTAAGGAGTTAGGAGTAAAAAAAACAACAGGCAGAAGGCAGGCTGATGGGCGAAGTCAGGAGCGAGAAAATGATCGCAAATCGCCGAAAGTTTTTTCTCCTCACTCCTCACTCCTAACTCCTCACTAACATAACAACATAAGGATTTTTCATGCGTTTTTCTCAATTACTCTTACCGACATTGAAAGAAACCCCGGCCGAGGCCGAGGTTGTCAGCCATAAGCTGATGCTGCGGGCCGGTTTTATCCGGAAACTTGCCTCCGGCATCTACTCCTATCTTCCCCTGGGGCTCAAGGCCATCCGCAAGGTGGAGCAGATCGTCAGGGAGGAAATGAACAATGCCGGGGCACAGGAACTGCTGCTGCCCATGGTGCAGCCCGCTGACCTGTGGCAGGAATCGGGCCGCTGGAAGAAATATGGACCGGAGCTGCTGCGCTTTACCGACCGCCACCAGCGGGAAAGCTGTCTCGGCCCCACCCATGAGGAGGTCATTACCGACCTGGTCCGCAAGAACATCCATTCCTACCGGAACCTGCCGGTCAATCTCTACCAGATCCAGACCAAATTCCGCGACGAGATCAGGCCCCGCTTCGGGCTGATGCGCGGCCGCGAGTTCCTCATGAAGGACGGCTACAGCTTTGATGCCACGGAAAAAGGGGCGGAAGAAACGTATGAAAAAATGAAACATGCCTACCATCGGATCTTCAAACGCTGCGGCCTCAGCTTCCGCGCCGTGGAAGCCGATTCAGGCACCATCGGCGGCAGTTTTTCCCACGAATTCATGGTGCTGGCCGATACCGGCGAGGACACCATCGTGGTCTGCGGCCAGTGCGCCTACGCGGCCAATATGGAGAAGGCGCGGGCCATGGCGGCCCCTACCCGGCCGGCTGAGCCCCAACTGCCCCTGGCCAGGGTGGAGACGCCGGGCAAACGCAAGGTGCAGGCGGTCTGCGAGTTTCTCGGCATCCCGCCGCAGAACCTGGTGAAAACGCTTATTTATGTGGCGGACGGCAAGCCTGTTGCCGTGCTGCTGCGGGGCGATCACGAGGTGCAGGAAGTCAAGCTGCAAAACCTGCTGGGGGCCACCGAGGTGCGCCTGGCAGACGACAAGGAAACCTTTGACTGCACCGGCACGCCCACCGGCTACCTCGGACCTGTCGGCCTGTCCCTGCCGCTGGTCGCCGACCTGGAGGTGACCGCCATGGCAAATTTCACCGTGGGTGCCAATGAAAAGAACTTTCATCTGCGCAATGTCAATATCGGCCGCGACTTTACCGTTGGGCAAACCGCCGATCTGCGCATGGTGACCGCGGAAGACCGCTGCCCCCTGTGCGGCGGCCAGCTGGGACTGACCAGGGGCATCGAGGTGGGCCATATCTTCAAACTCGGCACCACGTACAGCGAGGCGCTCAAGGCCACCTTTCTCGATGACCAAGGCAAGGAAATTCCTTTTGTCATGGGCTGTTACGGCATCGGCGTCAGCCGGGCGGTGGCCGCCGCCATAGAACAGAACCATGACAATGACGGCATCATCTTTCCCGTCCCCATTGCCCCGTTCCAGGCGATTATCCTGAATCTCTCCACCAAGGACCCGGCCATCACCAGGGCCGCTGAAACCTTGTATGAAGAGTGCCGGGCAATCGGCATCGAGGTGCTTCTGGATGACCGGGATGAAAGGCCGGGCATCAAATTCAAGGATGCGGATCTGATCGGCATTCCCTTCCGGGTCATGGTCGGCAACAGCCTGACCAAGGAAGGCAAAATTGAAATCAGGGAGCGGGCAGGCGGTCAAACCACCGCTGTCTCCCTTGCCGACACGACAGCACGGCTGAAACAGATGGTAGAGTCTGCAATGACAAACAGTCAACTCTGAAGGTTGCCGGCATGGCAAAAAACGCTCCGATAACAGAGCAGATCACCATTGAAAACCTGCTGCACCAGGCCGGCGGCTATCTGCCTCCGCAGGATGTGGACAACCTGCGCAAAGCCTATGAATTAGCGCTCAAAGTCCACGGCAAGCGGAAACGGCCGAACGGTACGCCGTACATCAACCATCCGCTGACCGTGGCCCATACCCTGGCCATGATGCAGCTTGATGTGGAAACCCTGCAGGCCGGCCTTCTCCACGGCATCTTCAAGGAACCGGGCTGCCCGGTGACCGACAAGGATCTGCGCACCGATTTCGGCCCGGATGTGGAGGCCATCGTCTCCGGCGTCACCAAGATCAACAAGGTGGAATTCAACACCAATCTCGACTTTCAGGCCGAGAATATCCGCAAGATGCTGCTGGCCATGTCGTCCGACATCCGCGTCCTGCTGGTCAAGCTTGCCGACCGCCTCCACCTCATGCAGATGATGGATATGCCGGAGGAGGAGAAGAAATCCTTCGCCGTCGAGACCATGGATCTCTACGCCCCGCTGGCCAGCCGCCTCGGCGTTGACTGGATGAAGAGGGAGCTGGAAGATCTTGCCTTTGCCCGTCTTTATCCGCAGGAGTATCAGGACCTTGCCGCCCGGGTCGATTCCTCCACCACGGACAGGGCGAGCTATGTGGAAGAGATCAAGCAGCTCCTGTCCAACAAACTGCGCGAACAGGGACTGACCGATTTCAAAATCCTCGGCCGACCGAAGCATCTTTACTCCATCTACCGGAAAATCATTGCCCAGAACATCCCCCTGGAAAAGGTGTATGACAAGGTCGCCTTCCGCATCATCCTGCAGAATGTCAGGGAATGCTATGAAGTTCTCGGCCTGGTCCATTCCCTGTGGGCCCCCATTGACGGCAGGTTCAAGGATTTCATCAGCAGCCCGAAATCCAACATGTATCAGTCGCTGCACACCTCGGTCATCGGGCCGCACGGCGATTTCATGGAGATCCAGATCCGCACCGAGGAGATGGACCGCATTGCCAAGGAGGGCATTGCCGCCCACTGGGCGTACAAGGAAGGCATGGCCGTCTCCCAGAAGGACGCCAGACTTTTCACGTGGCTTACCCAGCTGATCCAGTGGCTGCAGGACCTCAAGGACCCGAAGGAGTTCCTGGATGCCTTCAAGGGCGAGCTGCATCACGCCGAAACCTATGTGCTCACCCCCAACGGCGAGGTGAAGGAACTTCCAGAAGGCAGCACGCCCCTCGATTTTGCCTATTCCATCCATACCGAGGTGGGCAACCGCTGCACCGGCGCCAAGGTCAACGGCCGACTGGTGCCGCTCAAGACCGTGTTGAAAAACGGCGATGTGGTGGAAATTCTCACCTCCCCCCACCAGGAGCCGAGCCGGGGCTGGCTCGCCCTGGTCAAGACGAGCCGGGCGAAAAGCCGCATCCGGCAATGGCTGCGCCAGGAGGAGATGGAAAAAAGCCTCAAACTGGGCCAGGAGATCTGCGAACGGGAATTACGCAAGCATAATGTCAGCTTGAAGAAACTCATCAAAACCGGCCACCTGCGGGAAATTCTCAAAAAGTCCAACACCAATTCCCTGGAGGAGCTGCTGCGCAAAGTCGGTTCCGGCAGAATCCGCACCGACCAGATCGTCGAGCTGGTGCTGCCCCCGGAGGCGCTGAAGGAGAAGGAAGAAACCGAGGCCGCGGCCATCGCCCTTGCCGCCGAGACGTCAGCCCCTCCCCCGCCCATCAAACCGGCTTCCGGCAGTGCGATTGAAATTGACGGCATCGACGGCATGCTGATCAAAATCAGCCAGTGCTGCCTGCCCGTGCCGGGCTATGAGATCATGGGATTTATCACCCTGGGCCGGGGCATTTCGGTGCACAAGGCCAACTGTCCCAATCTGGCGGCCACGGATCCGCGCCGCCGGATCGAGGTGCAATGGTCAAGTTCGGCAAAGACGCAGCATCGCGCCCAGATTCAGATCGTAGCCCAGGACCAGAAAGGTCTGCTGGTCACCATCTGCAATGCCATTACCAATGACGACGCCAACATCGTCAATGTGGATGCTCACACCTCAAAGGATAATCTGGCCATGCTCAATATCGTTCTCGAGGTAGACAACATTGAACATCTGAGCACGCTGCTGCAGCATCTCAGACAGCTGGAGCAGGTAATCGAGGCAAGAAGAAGATAAGGCGCCTGGAAAATCAGGCATCTGGTTTAAGGCGCAGGGGAGAAAAGAGGCCCAAAGGGGCTGCATATCGGGCATGCGAACGCGGCTCGGGAATCGGGCCGGAGGCAAATTCCAAGGGCGCGTAAAAAAAATCCCCTGGAAACAAAGGAGCTTACCGCTTCAGTTCCAGGGGACGGCAGGGCGCAGGGTGTGAAAAATGATGGGGCGGACAGGCGTGCTTACGCCTTCTGGACAACAACAGGTTTCACCACCGCGCCGGAGCGGATGCAGCGGGTGCATACACGAATTTGTTTGGAACTCCCGGCAGCGGTTCCCACCCGAACCTTCTGCAGATTGGGCAGCCAGCGCCGTCTGGTCTTGTTGTGCGCGTGACTGACATTATTGCCGGTAACTGGTTTTTTGCCGCAGATTTCGCATAATCGAGACATAATATCACTCCTTGAAAAAACGAACAGCCGGTGCAGCAGGCTGCGGGAAACGGCTCAAAATGAGCATATTTTTTATAAGAACCATGATGTATACAACGCCATGTCATGCAAGGCAAGTATTTTTTACGTGATTCCCATTAATTTGCCGCCGGTTTAAAGTTAAAGTTTCGTTAGCCAAAATGTGGGTTATGTTTACGGTTTACGGTTACCGGTTTACCGGTAAGGATGTTTCTTGTTGAAATCCTGAAGGCCGCCAACGGTAAACTGTAAACCGGCAACCGTGATTTCGGCAAAAGCACTTCCCGGAAGATACCTTTTGGGAAAATGGCTGAAAGCCTCCTTAAGCCTCTCCTTTTTTTGAACTTTCCCGATGATGGTTTGTCATCAAACAATAGCAAGAGACAACATCTTCTGCACAGGCTATTTTATTGACACCCTGTAACACTTCATGGTAACAGAAATAGTTTGTGATAATTTTCTCCGCCAGCTATCTCTCCCATCAACCCTTACCACACTGCCAAGGTTAGCATGAGTAACGACAAAAACAGCATCTGGAGTTTTTTTGCATCGGTTAAACTTGCCCTCTTTGTACTTTTTTTCCTCGCCTCAGCCTCGGTTATCGGCACTGTCATTCCCCAGAACA
>JACQYM010000117.1:0-4766 GCA_016208225.1 Deltaproteobacteria bacterium
CGGCGGCCAGGGAGACATTGATGGTAAAGCCCGAACCGCTGCCTTCTCCCTGTTCCGATGCCGCCCCGGTGCCCGGATAAAACGGGAATTGATGGGTGGAAAAATAGAGAACCTGATCCGTATCGTAGAAACTGTGCTGGGTGCCGTTGCCATGATGCAGATCCCAGTCAATGATCAGCACCTTTTTTACGCCCAGTTTGCTCAAGGCATACCGGGCCGCGATCGCCACATTGTTGAAGAGGCAGAAGCCCTTGCCGTGGGTTTTTTCCGCATGATGGCCCGGCGGACGGACCAGGGCAAAGCAGTTGTCAATCTCCCCGCCTGCCAGCAGCCGGGCGCCCTCCACCACCGCCCCTGCCGCCAGGCAGGCCGCGTCATAGGAACGGGCCGAGGTTGTGGTATCCGCGTCAAGGAGGTCAAACGGCTTGCCGGCTGTGGCCGCCACCCGGGCGATATGGGCATCGGTATGGTTGAGGCGCAGCATTTCCCGGTCGGCCGGGGCAAAGGCCGGGAAGAGGAAATCCGCCCTGATCTCAGGCTTTGCCAGCTGCTCATAGATGACCCGCAGCCGTTCCGGCGATTCCACATGGCCGTAGCCGGGGTCATGTTCCAGAAAAAGATCGTGCATCAGCACCGCGGTCTTGCGCATGGCCTGTTCCTCAATTATTCATAACCGCTCGAGTGGTCAGGAGCCAGGAGTCAGAAAAGCAATGCCAATGTGATGGCGCGCCGCAACTGACTCGAGGGAGCATCATTTGCTGTTAAGTTCCTTGCCGGAAAGCAGGCGTGGTTTTTCTATTTTACTGCGAACTCCTGAATTCTGTCTCCTGACTCCTGGCAGCTACATTTTTCTGATCATTTGTTCGGTGATCAGGAAGTGCATTTTTACATCATGATCAAGAACCGGCACCCTGTCAACCACCTGCATCTCAAAAGCAAGGCCGATACGCAGGGCCCGGGGCGCGTCATGGGTCAGAAACCGGTCATAATAGCCGCCGCCGTAGCCCAGCCGGCCGCCGTTGCCGTCAAACACCGCCCCCGGCACCAGCACCACATCGATAGCGGCCGGATCAACGGGAGGAAGCCGCCCGCTATCCGGTTCGGCAATGCCGCAGTAGCCGGGCCGCAGATCCCGGCCCGGATCAGTGATGATATAGGGGAGCAGGCGCCGTTCTTTGACAAGCGTCAACGGCGCGCTCGTCACAATATCCTTCTCCCGGAACATGCCAAACAGGGACAGGGTCTCCACCTCGCTGCGGAAACCGACATAGAGCATGACATGCCGCGCCCCGGCAACCGCGTCAAGGCTGACCACGTTTTCCCTGATCTGCCGGCTCATTTCCCCGCGCAGCTCAGGGGCAAGCCTGTCGCGCTCCGCCAGTTTTTCCCGGCGCAATGTGGTGCGCGCCATCACCCTGTTTTCCGTGTCCTGCATCTTCGAATGCCCAGTAAAAACAAAAAAATTAACCACGGAGAGCACAGAGCCCACAGAGATAACTAATTGTAATTAAAAATGTCGCAATCCCCTCATCTTCCTTCCCCGGAGGATGGCGTTTTGTCAACAAGACCCATGACCTGCCGGCAAAAGCCCCGGAGAAATTTCACCTCTCTGGAACGCAGGCCGATACGGCCGAGAAAATTACGGATGTTATGCATCCAGTAGGCGTACTCCGTCGCAGGTAAAAAATTCATTTTCCTCAGGGTCAGCTCAATCTGGCCATACATGTTCTCCAGCTCCCGGCATTCCGCCAGTTTTGCCCCGGTCGCGGCCCCGCTGCTTTGGGAGTGCAGGGCGGCAGTGTACAGTTCATAGCAGATAACGGCCACCGCCTGGGCCAGGTTGAGGGAGGAGAAATCCGCCGTGGGAATGCAGGTCACCATGTTGCAGAAACGCAGATCCTCATTGGTCAGGCCGCAGTCTTCCGGGCCGAACAGCAGCGCCACCCTGTTGGCGGCAAGTTTGGGCAGCAGATCCGCAACCATTTTCCTGGGACTGGTCAGCAGCCGGCGCTGCCTCCCCTGTCTGGCGCTGGTGCCGACCACCCAGGTGAAGGAGGCGAGGGCCTGGCCCAGATCAGGGAAAATCTGCATGCTGTCAAGCAGATGGCCGGTATGATGGGTGGCTGTTTTCCGCATCCTTTCCTGATCCGGCGCTTCCGGGCTGACCACAATCAGCTGCCCGATGCCCATGTTGGCCGCGATGCGGGAGGAGGCGCCGATATTTTCCGGATATTTCGGGGCCACCAGGACAATCGCCACATTTTTCAGCAGCTGCAGCTGGGGCCGGCGCGCGGCAGAAGGCCGCTCGGCACCGCTCGGCATCACCATTGCCGGCGCGGCTCCTTCAGCGGCCGGCCGGCTTCATCTGCGCCGATCTCCTCCACCAGGGTAAAATTGATCCGCCTTGCCCTTTTATCCACACTGACCAGGCGCACCGTGACCAGATCGCCCACCTGATAGCTTTTCCCGGTCTGCCGCCCGAGCAGGGTATGGCGTTTTTCCAGGTATTCGTAGCCTCCCTTGGGCAGATCACCCATGGCCACCGCGCCGCTGATCATGGTGCGGGTCAATTCGATAAACAGACCGAAGGAGGCGATGCCGGAAATAATGCCTTCAAAATTTTCCCCGATTTTATCCTCCAGAAAGCGCACCTTGAGCCGGTCCAGCATCTCCCGTTCGGCATCCACCGCCACCCGTTCCCGTTTGGAGAGAAATTCTCCCGCCTCCTGCAGGGCGGGGGCCGGGGCCGGTTTCTTCTCATCCGGCCAGAGCAGGCGCTGTAAGGCGCGATGCACCATCAAATCGGGATAGCGGCGGATCGGCGAGGTAAAATGGGTATAAAATTCAGCGGCAAGGCCGAAATGGCCGATATTGTCCGGGGCATAGCGGGCCTGCTGCATGACCCGCAGGATCAGATTACTGATCAGATACTCGCGCGGGGTGCCGCGGGTCTGGTTAATCAGCCGGTTAAACCACTTGGACGACAGATTTTCCCGCTCCCTGGGCACCTCATAGCCCATGGACTGCATGAACTCGGCAAACTCGGCCACCTTGGCCGGGTCAGGACTCTGATGGACCCGGTACAGGGCGGCGCAGTTTCTGAGCGCAAAGGTTTCCGCCACTGCCTCGTTGGCCGCCAGCATGAACTCTTCAATAATCTTATGGGCCTGGTTGCGTTCACGCAATTTAATGGCCTGGATGGTGTCATCCGGCCCGAATTCGATATACGGCTCCGGAATTTCAAAACCCATGCTACCGCGGCTGATCCGCTTTTTTTCGAGCTCCGCCCCCAGTTCCGCCATCCACTTGATCGGCGTCAGCAGCGGTTTGTAAGTTTTACGGATGGCCGGGTCCCTGTCCCCCAGGATCTGCCAGACCAGGTTATAGGTCATGCGGTACTGGCTGCGGATGACGCTTTTCGCAAAAGAGATTTTCTGCCGCGTGCCGCTGCGGTCAAA
The DNA here is from genome assembly GCA_016208225.1 of Deltaproteobacteria bacterium. Classification (GTDB taxonomy): domain Bacteria; phylum Desulfobacterota; class Desulfobulbia; order Desulfobulbales; family SURF-16; genus SURF-16. Next base: position 3,459 of record JACQYM010000117.1, read on the forward strand.
ATCAAGGATCGCGGTATAGGCGTACCGGTCAACCTCCGGCATCAGGCTGCAGAGATTGTTCGACAGCCTCTCCGGCAGCATGGGCACCACTCGTCAAAATCCCGGGCCGTTTCGCCGTCAATGGTGATATGGAGAATATCCCGCAGATCGGTGCGGTCCGGGGTGACTGCCACCGTATCGCTGCACCGGTCCGCCTCGGCCAGACCTTGCTTGGTGAACTGCTGGGGCAGGGCGAATTTGCTGATCACCATCTGCATCTGCACCTTGATGGCATCCGGGTCGCCCAGCACCTCCTTTACCGCCCCGTTTGCCTGGCCGCCTTCCAGGCCGAAATCGATCATTTCAACCAGCACCGCATCGCCGTCCCGGGCCGTGCCGGACAGTTCAGGCGCGATGCCGATGGTAAAGGGAAAGCGCTCATCATCCGGGGTGACGAATCCCCTGCCGCGGCCCTCCCGATAGATGCCCGCCAGCTGCTTGACGGACCTGGCAATCACGTGCACCACCCGCCCCTCAAACCGGCCCCGGCTGCTGCCGGTAATCTGCAGCAGCACCTGGTCGCCATGCAGGGCGGTGCCCAGCTCGCGGCCCGGCACAAACAGATCCTTGCCCTCGGTGCTCTGACTGTCTTCCGCGGCCGGCGCCGCAAAACCAAAGCCCCGCGGATTTACCGTCAGGGTGCCTTTGATGAAATGGTGCGGCTGCAGCCTGAATCTCTTTTTGCCGATTTTCTGCACCAGCTGGGAATGGCAGAGGTCATCGAGCATCTCGTCAATTTCTTTTCTCTGCCCGCGGGTCAACGCCAGGGCCTCGGCAATCTCCTTGATATCCGATTCCCCGCCCTGCCCGTGCAGAAAGCCGATGATCCGGTCCGCCAGTTTATTTCCGCCCCGCGCCGGCCGTGGTCCCCGGTCCACCTCGAACTCACGCTGCAGCAGCTTCGCATGCCTGGACTTCACCGCCCTTATGACCTGCCGTTTCCCTTCTTTTTTTTTCGTCAATCGCCGTGGCGCCATGCTCACTCCAAAATAACCTTTTTTCCGCTTTCATTTTTCGAAATATAATTTTAATAATAAGAAATGTTTACAGCATCCTCTTGCAAACCTTACCATTTTAACCTGCAAACCTGAAACAATTTTCCTATGTCGTCGAACAAATTTGATATCGCCGCCTACTGCAAACGCATGGAAAAAAACATCGGCGGCCAGGACGGCAAAGCAGCCCTCTTCTGGAAGGCCTTGTCCTTTTCGGTTGATGCGCACCAGAACCAGAAACGGAAATCAGGCGAGGCCTATGTCAGCCACCCGT
>JACQYM010000117.1:4854-31237 GCA_016208225.1 Deltaproteobacteria bacterium
GGGCGTCAAGGACCCGGTGACCCTGGCCGCCGCCATGCTGCACGATACCATCGAAGATGTGCCGGAGGTCACCTCCGAGGTCATCAGTTCCCTGTTCGGCAAACATGTGGCCGCCATTGTGGACGGCTGCACCAAAATCAGCCACTTTGCCGGGGACCGCCAGACCTTTTACAAGCTGGTGCATCGCAAGTTGTTTTCCGGGGCCGCTTCCCGGGTCGAGATCATGCTGATCAAGCTGGCCGACCGGCTGCATAATCTGCGCACCATGGACTCCATGCCGAAGCATAAGCGCCAGAAAATCGCGGACGAGACATTAAGCGTGTATGCCCCCATGGCCGGCGTCATGGGTCTTTTCGGCCTCAAGCGCGAATTATACGACCTGGCCCTGGCCTATAAATTTCCCCGCCAGAGCCAGAAGGTCAAATCCCTGATCGCCCACCTGGAGAGCCGGGAGGAGGCGCTGCAGATCCTGGAGACATGGCGGACGGCCTTTGAAGAGGCATGGATATCGGCGGACATCAGACTGAAGGCGAAAGGGCTCTGGGCCTATTATGATTTCGCCAAGAACGTCCTGGCCAAACAGATCGAGAACCCCCTGGAAATCATCATTGTGGTCGAGGACCTGCAGAGCTGTTACCGCGCCCTCGGCATCGTCAACCAGCATTTTCCGCCCATTCCCCGCACCATCCGTGATTTCATCGCCAATCCCAAGCCCACCGGCTACCAGAGCCTCCATGCCCGGGCCAACATCAAGGGCCAGAATTATCTGTTCAAGATCAGAACGCTGCAGATGGTCAAGGATGCCGAAAGAGGCATTATCCGCGAATGGCTCTTTTCAGGAACCGTGCCTTCCAGTTTTGAACAGGATATCCGGGAAATGTTCGGCATTCTGGGCACTGATGACGCCCTTTCCTACCGGGAGATGATCGCCGCCAGCGGCAAAAAGGAAATTTACAAGCCAGAGCATTGTCCTCGATTTTGCATTCAAGGTACATACGGAGGTGGGACTGCGCTGCCACTCCGCCAAAGTCGGCTCCAGGCGGGTCGGCCCGGAGCATGTGTTACGGGATGGGGACCGCATCAAAATCATCACCCAGGAAAAACCGGTAAAGTTTGATCCAGATATCATCCGGCTCTGCCAGACGCCCCGGGCCCGCTCCGAACTCTCCCGCGTCTTTCGCCAGAAACGGGAAACGCTGGCCGGCGAGATCGGCCAGTCCCTCATCAGGCAGGAGCTGAAACGCTGGGGCGTCCCCTTTGCCGTGCTCGAGTCTGACGAGGCGGCCGATATCCTGGAATACTTCGGCAAGGAGAACCTCAACGAACTCTTTCAGGATGTGGGGCAGGGACAACTGCGCTTGAAAGAGCTGATCTATGAGATAAAAAACGGCCTCTATGCCGGCCGGCAGACCCTGCTGCCCCCCACCGGCGCCTTGAACAGCATCGATCTGGACACCCTGGACCAGGACAGTGTCAAATTCTCCCAATGCTGTCATCCCCTGCCCATTGAAAAAGGGCTGCTGGGCCTGCTCAGCGAACGGGGCCTCTCCATCCACAAAAAGGAGTGCCCGAAACTCAATGAGTTAAAGCTGCAGCGGGAGGATGTGGTCATGATCCGCTGGCAGCTGAAGATCGGAAGAGCGTGGCCATGAAAATCAGTGAGGTGATCGCCCTGTCCAAAAGACCTGACGTCACGGCCTGGGAAGTTAATTTCGAGGTGGAAAATCTGCAGGGCCTGAAGCATATCCTGCAGCACTTTGCCAAGAGCAAACTGGAATATGAGTTTGTGCTTGATCAGTAATGCTGGGTGAACTCGGAAAAACTGAAAATTTACCACAGACCCCACAGAGCTACCTAGCTGTAATTAAAAATATTTTCTCTGTGCGCTCTGTGCGCTCTGTGGTGAAAAATATTTTTATGAAATTTTCGAAGCTGCCGGCCTACAGCCGCATTTCCCCTTCCGCCAGGGCCGTCAGCCCCTCCCGGTCCAGCAGAGTGATCACCGCGCCGTCAATGTCGATTAACCCCTGTTTGCTCATTTTGGCCAGAATACGCGACAGCGTCTCGGGAATGGTGCCGAGCAGACTGGCAAGCTGGGTTTTGGAGACGGTCAGCGTGATCGATGCCGTGGCGCCGTTTTGCCGACTGGCCAGCAGAATATAGGCCGCCAGCCGGCCGGGCACCTCTTTTAACGACAGGGCCTCGATCATGTGGGTAAACTGTTTGAGCCGCAGGGAGAGGGTGGCCAGCATATTCATGGCCAGGGCCGGCTGCCTGGTGATCAGATCGGCGAAGGCCTTGCGCGGAAAAAAGAAAAGCCGGCTCTGCTCCAGCGCCATGGCGTTGGCCGGATAGGCCGACCCGGTAAAAACCGCGACCTCGGCAAAGGGTTCACCGGGACCCAGGATGTGCAGGATCTGCTCCTTGCCGTCAAAAGAGAGTTTAAAAACTTTCACCTTGCCGGTGATGATCACATAAAAGCCGTTGCCGGCATCCCCTTCCGAAAAGATAAGGCTGCCGCGCTTGAACTCCTGGTCCACCACGATCATGGCCAGCTCATCATGGTACTCCGGACTCATCCCCCGGAAAAGCGGGATTGCCGCGATATGGTCGGTAATCCTTTTCATGTCCCCCCCTGATGTGCCGTGGTCACGGCAAAAGAATAATCCTCCAGCAGGTGCAGCCAGACGAGCTGTGGCCGGCCCTGCCCGCCCGCCCGGTCCGTGACCTTGACCGCAAAGAGGAGGCCGTCTCCGTTCCTGTGCAGCGCCGTGAGGATGATATGCAGAAAATTGGGCAGCACCGGCCCGGCCGCGGCTTTTTTCACCGCCTCCTTGGCCGACCAGAGCAGGGTCAGGGCCGCCTGCCTGCCGTATGCTGCGGTAACGGGAGCCAGAATCTCTTTTTCCCCCGGGCCGACAAACCGTTCTTCGACCCGCTCAATGGCCGCGGTGATCTGCTGGATGTCAACCCCGCACTGCTGCCGGGCGGCCATGGCCACGGCCACGCCGTTGCTGTGCGAGATGGTAATGGCGGGCGGGGTGGCAGCCCACGCCACCGGCGGCAAGAGAAACGGCTTGCCGGCACCGTCGGCACCGATCTGCAGCTGTTGCCACTGCTCGGTCGGCCAGCACGTTTCCCAGCTGTTATCGGCAAGCTGCAATGCCGCGCATTTTGCGGCAATGCGGCCGGCCAGCCATTCGATCCTTCTTTTTTCGTAACGAAAAGCGGAAAAGCGCGCCCGCTCGTCGCGGCCCAGATAATAATCGGCCCCCGCCACCAGCCCGCCGGCGTCCTCCAGCTGCCCTGTCAACCAGGCAAAGGGAACCCTGACGATTCGGATCGACGTTGGGCAGCCGGGCGTGCCGGCAAATCCGTCCGTTATCAGGGCCGTCAGATTTTCTATCATGGCCTTTTCTTTTTTTCTTTGTGATTCCATGGACGATATGGTTAATGCAGGTTACAATTCAGGAGTCAAGAAGACCGGCATTACGGCTTCTGACTCCTGAATTCTGATTCCCGGCCAGTTTGCATGCGGGCAACACCCTCTTCCGCGGTATGGACTATACTTCATGACCCTCCTGGATGTCGGAACAATCATCATTATCGTGCTCTTTTTAGGAAGGGGAATCTGGACCGGCTTTGTCAGACAGATCGCCTCCATCGCCGCCCTGATCATCGGTTTTGTGGTGGCGGGCCGCTTTTACGGCGAATCAGCCTATCTGGTTGTCCCCTTTATCAACAACAAGCAGGCCGGTTTTTTCATCGCCTATGTGGTGCTCTTCACCGTCTCCTTTTTCGCCGTGATTCTGCTCGGTCTGCTGCTGAAAAAGGTGATGGCGCTGTCGCTGCTCGGCTGGTTTGACCGGTTATTGGGCGGCATGCTGGGGCTGGCCAAGGGGCTCTTCGTCGCCTGCCTCCTTTTCATGGGGCTGGCCCTTGTTGTTTCCGACACCAGTCCGCTTTTCCGCCAATCCTGCTTCTCCCCTTACTTGGAAAACGGCTCGCGCCTCATGCTCTCCGTTATCAGGGACCGGGAACTGCGCGACGCCCTATTACCATCGAAACCGGCCATCTCAACGCTTGTGGACAGCACCGTAGATTTTGGCAAGAAAATCACCGGGCAGGCCGAGTAAAAATCCCGCCACCATCAGCTGATTGATGATGGTGGTGCGGCAAACTCCCAGGCGCAGCCAGCGGCGGGCCGAAGTGATCACCTGCTCGTCCAGGATATGGATGCGGCCCTGCTGCCGTAATGATCGCACCAGCGCGAAATCCTCCATGACCGGCAAATCCGGAAACCCGCCCAGCTCGCGAAAGAGTTCAGCCCGCAGGAACAGGGCCTGATCGCCGTAAGGGAGCTGGGCGAAGCGGGCGCGAAAATTGGCGGCCCGGGCGATCCACGCAAATCTCTTCTGCCGCGCATCAATGGCAAGCCGAAAGGCACCGGCCGCAACCCCTGGCCGGGCCATGGTTTCCCGCACCCTGCGGACAAACCCTGCCGGCAATCTGGTGTCGCCGTGCAAAAAAAGAAAGACCTCCCCCCGCGCCGCCGCGGCGCCGCTGTTTAACTGCCGAGCCCGGCCAGGGGGAGAATTGAGCAGTACGGCCCCTGCCCGGCGGACAAGCTCTGCCGTCTGATCCCTGCTGCCGCCATCCACAACAATGACCTCAACACCCGGATCGCCGCCAGTTGACCGCAGCGTCTCCTGAATGGTCACCGCCTCATTCAGCACCGGAATGATGATGGAGAGAAAAGGGATATCGCGGTCACTGTCACTCATCGCTTGCCGGAATATGAAAGTCGTTAGTAAGCTCTGCCAAGGTCTGCAGGTCCTCAGGACGGTCAATATCGGCAAGCAGGGGCAAAAGGGTCCAATGTAATCCTAATTCCGCCGCGCTTTCAAGAAATTGCCGCAGCACCCTCTCGGTGCCCCAGGCAATTTCGTGCCAGCCGAAACAAATCGGCTTGCTGAACCCGATGAGATAACAGCCGCCGTCCCGGGCCGGTCCCAGCACCAGATCATGTTCCTGCAGCAGCTCAAACCCCCTGGTCAGAATTGCCGGGGTGAGCGCCGGACAGTCGGAGCCGATGACGACAACCCGCTGCATGCCTTCGGCAAAGCCCGCGCTGATGCAATGGGCCAGCCGTTCCCCCAGAGTGCCCTCAATTTGCGGTCCGCAGGGCAGACATGCGGGTATCCACTGCCGCGCCTCCTGTTCCCTGCCGCCATCATACCGCACTTCAAGCACCACATTCCTTGTGGCCGCAAGCGCGCGGCACTGGCGAAAGGCATGTTCGGCCATTCTCCTCTGCAGCTCGGCCGCGCCGGCAGCCCCCAGGGCCGGAATCAGCCGGGTCTTGGTCCGCCCGGCCTGCGGATAACGGGTAAAAACAACAAGCTTTTCTGTGGGATGGGAAGGCAGCGGCATCGTGCGAAAAATCTTTCTTGTCCAAACCAGGGGTTGTCAGGTAGTGTGGCAGTTTTACTATGCCATTAATTCCCAACCTTGACCAGCGGAAACCTGCCCTGACGGCGAGAGACACCGATCAACCATGAAACCGAAACAGCACAGGCAGAAAAAGATTGATCCCGCTTCCTACCGGCAACGGGACTATCGCCGCCACATGGACGCGGACGGGTTAACCCGCTGCCAGGTCACGATCCGCGAAACGGATCTGCTCATTCTTGCCGCGGGCGATGTACGCGCCCAGGCTACCCAACTGGTGCTGCAGTACAGGTCCCAGCTGGAAAACTATATCAGCAGGTATCCTGACTTTCTCACCTCCCTGGTTCCCCTGCCCATGGACCCGGTCGCGCCGCCCATGGTCCGGGAGATGCTGCAAGCCGCCATCCTCACCGGTGTCGGCCCGATGGCGGCCGTGGCCGGCGTCATTGCCGAGTTTGTCGGCCGCGATCTGCTGGCCGCGGCTACGGACGAGGTGATCATTGAAAACGGCGGCGATATCTTCATGGCCAGACATCAGGAGAGTGTTTCGGCGATTTTCGCCGGCGCCTCGCCGCTCAGCAATAAGATCGGCATCAAGATTCCCGTGCGCTTCATGCCGCTCGGCATCTGCACCTCATCCGGCACCGTCGGCCATTCCCTCAGCTTCGGGCAGGCCGATGCGGTGACGGTCCTGGCGCCGTCGGCAGCCCTGGCCGATGCCGCGGCCACCCGGCTGGGCAATGAGATGAAAAATATATCGGACATGAATCGGGCCCTGGCAACGGCGAAATCCATTGCCGGCCTGCTGGGGGTGCTGATCATCAAGGACGATCAGCTTGGTGTCTGGGGAGATATCGAGCTGGTGCCCCTGCATGGTAACGAAAAAAAATGATGAATTCGTAAAAAGAGTATTTTCACCACAGAGCACACAGAGATCACAGAGATCACAGAGAAAATAGTTTTATTACAACTGTAAAATCTATCCTTATTTTTCTTCCATCAGCTCCTTGAAAAAAATGATGGAAGGAAATTTTTTTGAATAAACCACCGGTTTTCTGCTGCTTGATTTGGCGACAAAGATCAGCTTCGGTATGCCGTATTTCTCGGCGCTGGCCAGCACCGCCTCATTATCATCCGCCAGCAGACATCGCTTCTTGTCTATCTGCAATTTTGTTTCGAGACGTTCCCAGAATTCAACATCCTCCTTGGCCACGCCGATCTCTCCGGAGCAGACAATCGCATCAAAATAGGATTCAATTTCGGTGGTGGCCATTTTGATGGCCAGGGTTTTACTGTGGGCATTGGTCACTAAATACACTTTCTTCTTTTTTGCCCGGCAGAATTTTAAAAAATCGATGACGAACGGATGCACCTGAATGAGATGATTCATCATGGCTTTCATTTCCGCGATCCGCAGCCCCAGCTCATTGGACCAGTAATCCAGGTCGGTCCACGCCAATGTCCCTTCCCGGCTTTTATAGCGCCCCATTAATTCGTCATACGCATCCCAGAAATTCATCTTGTTTTGCCGGGCATACACCTCGGGCACATGCTCTTCCCAGAAATAATCATCAAAATGCTTGTCCAGCAGGGTGCCGTCCATATCCAGCAGGACGGTATCTATCTCATTCCAATCGATGGCCGCTTTTGCTCTTTCTCTGTTCATCCGTGCGCCCTATTGTTCAGGATATCCCCAACCGTTGCCGCGCCGATATTTTCGGCCAGTACGGTGTGCAGATACTCCTGCACCTCTTGTTCCTCTTCCGGCTTTAATAAGAATCCCGGGATCGGTTCCGCCCGTAAAATTCTTGCCTGTGCCGCATCGATGAACGCCTCATCGATATATTTTTTAACTTCGCGGTTATCCGCATGCCGGGACTGGGCAAGCAGCACATCAAGCATGTTGCCCCAATATCCGCGCTGCCCGACATGCTCAATCAACTGCATGGTGACGGTATTGACAACGACCACTCTTTCAGGGAGACAGGCGGTGCCGCTGGCGTGACAATTGCGGGTTGAGGCAAAGCTTCTGCAGGCAAACGGCCGCGCCGCATAGATCGTGCAGCAATCCTCCGCCAGGAACGGACATATGCCGGCATGGGACGCCTGTTCCTCATCGCTGTCCTCCACATTGCCGGCGAGACACAGGCGGGCAAAGCCATTGGTCGTCAACCGGACCGGCTGCGTCTGCCTGGCGACTGATAATCTTTCCCCGAGCCACCGCTCCATTTTCCGCGCCGCAATATAGTCATAAATAATCTGCCCTTCCACGGCGGTAATCATGACGTTCTGCGTGCAGCATAGCGAGCAGCCTTTCCGGCAGAAAAATGTTTCCGCGGCTGTCCACTTTGCATAGTGGGCAAAAATTTTTGCTGCTATTTTCTGCTTCATATCACCCATGGCTGCCTGACCGTCCATCATGTGCTCTCTCTTGCCCCCCAGGGTGGTCCGGGACCACGAAAGGGAACACTTTCTTTCGCTTTGCCGTGCTCGTCGATGAAGTCCTGCGCCAGCCAGGGTGAAATCGGGATATGCAGGGGAAAACAGCGCGGGCTGAAGAGCGGACACGGGCAATCTCCCGGGGTTTTCATGACCCACCCTTGCCGGTGCCAGTCTTCAGCCCTCTGTCCGCAAGCCGTTGATCAATTCTTTTACCGAACCAATCTGATGGTCAACAAGATATCTTTCCAGACCCGCCACGATCGTACCGGCGGCCTTGGGATTGACGAAATTTGCCGTGCCGATCTGCACCGCCGTCGCCCCGGCGAGGAGAAATTCGATCACATCCTCAACCGTGCTGATGCCGCCTATGCCGATCACCGGAATTTTCACCCGTTGCGCCACCTGCCACACCATTCGGAGCGCGACCGGTTTGATGGCCGGTCCGGAGAGTCCGCCGACCTTATTGGCCAGTTCCGGTCTCCGTGAATGTATGTCAATGGCCATGCCCAGGATGGTATTGCTTGATGATGACCGGTTTGTGGCATTTCTCCCGCACGCAGCGGGTCAGCTCACGGATCATTTTTGCATCGGTGCCAAAGGCCACGCCGCCTTTTTTCACATTGGGACACGAGATATTCACCTCGATGGCGGCTATATTTTCCCCATCCAGACGCTCGGCCAGGGCACAATATTCTTCCATTGACTCACCGAGGATATTCACCACAACGGGGCATGAGTAGTCCCGCAGTTGCGGCAATTTCTCCGCGATGAATTTTTCCACCCCGGGATTTTCAAGGCCGATGGCATTGAGCATGCCGCAGGCTGTTTCAACAATCCGCGGCGGCGGATTGCCGGGCCGGGGCAGCAATGATACCCCTTTTACCACAATAGCCCCCAGGCTGTTCAGGTCGACAAAATCAGCATATTCCACCCCATAGCCGAATGTGCCGGAGGCGGTCATGACAGGATTTGCCAACTGCCAATCCCCCACTGCCACGGTTAGATCGGGTCTGCTCATCGCCATATTTCCTCCGCCGCAAATACAGGGCCATCCTTGCACACATGGACATAGCCATCATCCCCGTCGTCTGCCGTTTTTTTCACGGCACAGCCCAGGCAGGCCCCCACCGCGCAGGCCATCATTGCTTCCAGGGACACCTGACAGGCAAGTTTCTGATCCCGGCAATACCGGGCAACGGCCTGCATCATCGGCTGCGGCCCGCAGCAGTAAACGGCCCCGGCCCCATGTTCCGGTACGGCCCGGGTCAGCAAGTCGGTGACAAAGCCATGATGGCCGGCGCTGCCGTCATCAGTAGAGATTCTCACCTGCATATCCGCCAGGGCCATGAAAGAAACAAAGACTTCCAGCTCGCCGGCGTTTCGCGCCCCAAGCAGAGCGATGATTTTGGCGGCAGGCCTGCTCCTCCTGATGCATTCCGCCAGCATATGCAATGGCGCGATCCCCATGCCGCCGCCAACCAGATAATGCACGGAATCATCGGCTATTCGGAAACCTTTGCCCAGGGGCCCAAACAGATCAACTCTCTCCCTTTCCTGCAAACAGGCCAGCATATGCGTGCCGCGCCCGACCACCTTGAAGACAATGGTCAGCCGTTCCCCGTCCACCCGATGGATGGAGAAAGGCCGCCGCAGCAGCGGATCATTGCTCCGCGGTTCAGCCGCTCTGACCATGATAAATTGTCCTGCCCTTGCCGCCCTGCATATTGCCGGGGCCGTTAGGGTCATCGTACAAATATCCTTCCCGCAGGAGACCGTCTCGATTTCTGCCTGCAGCTGATACCTGCCGCCATCGCCATTGTTCATTGGCTTTCCCCCTGGACCCGGGATAACAGCCGATGAATTCTTTCCAGGTCCTCCAGGGAGTAATAGGCGATTTCCACCTTGCCCCGTGTGCCGTTCTGCACGATATTGGTTTTCGTCCCCAGAGCCCGCGACACGTCGGCAGTCAGGGTTTTACAATAGGATTCGGGAATGGTTTTTTTCTTTTCAGCAGACATCTTCTTCGATTTGCCCTGCTGATTTTTTTGCGCGGCGACAATTTTTTCGGTTTCCCTTACCGACAGTCCCTGCTCGATGATTCGATCCCGCAACTGCCGCAGCATTCCTTCATCGGCAACGCCAAGGAGCACACGGGCATGGCCCATGCTGATCCGGCCATTGGCCACATCGGTCTTGATGTATTCAGGCAGCTGCAGCAGACGCATCGTATTGGCCACGGTTGATCGCTCTTTGCCGACCTTTTTGGCCACATCATCCTGGGTCATATGGAATTCGTCGGTCAGCCGCTTATAGGCCGCTGCCTCTTCAACCGGATTCAGATTCTGCCGTTGAATATTTTCAATCAAGGCAATCTCCAGCCGCCCCTCGGCATCCGCATCCCTGACAAGTACCGGCACCTTGTCAAGTCCGGCTAATTTCGCCGCCCGAAATCGTCGTTCCCCGGCTATCAGCTCATACTGGTTTTCCCCGGCTATTTCCCGCACCACCAGAGGCTGCAGCACGCCCCTGGCCTTTATCGAGTCCGCCAGCTGCGCCAAGGCAAGATCGTCCATCTCCTTTCTGGGCTGATAGGGATTCGGTCGTATTAAGGAAATATCACATCTGAAAAATTCCCCTTTCGCCTGGCTGCCGTTCTCTTCATCCAGATCCAATGTCCCTGGCAGCAATGATTCCAACCCCCGGCCCAGCCTTTCTCCGCTTTTCATATCCTCTCCTGCCATGCAACCTTTTGTGTTCAGGCAACCTGTCTTTTGATGAATTCGCGCCCGAGATTCATATAACTCAGGGCACCCACCGACCTGCTGTCATATTCCATCACCGGCTTGCCGTAACTGGGACACTCGCTGAGCCGCACGTTGCGGGGAATCACGGTTTTGTAAACCTTGTCCTGAAAGTGCTGTTTCACTTCCTTGGCGACCTGAAAGGTGAGCCGGTTACGCCGATCATACATGGTCAGCAGCAACCCCTCGATTTTCAGATCTTTATTATAGGAGCGCTTCACAAGCCGTATGGTCCGGACAAGCTGACTCAACCCTTCCAGGGCGAAATACTCACACTGCAGCGGGATGATGACGGAATCGGAGGCCGTCAGGGCATTTAATGTCAACAGGCCAAGGGACGGGGGGCAATCGACAAAAACATACTCATATGACTCCAGCAGCGGTTCCAGCAGCCGGGACAGGTATTGCTCTCTTTTCATGGCGGACATGAGCTCAACCTCCACCCCGATCAGATCGATATGGGTCGGCAGCACGTCAAGATTTTCCAGACAACTCGATTTTCTGACACTTTTCGCCACCTGGTCCGGGTCGAGATAGCAATGATACAGGTGCTTCTCCATCCCCTTCACGCTTACCCCCAGTCCGCTGGAAGCATTGCCCTGCGGATCGGAGTCCACCACGAGAACTTTGTGGCCGAGCTTTGCCAGAGCGGCGGCAAGATTTACAGTAGTGGTTGTCTTGCCCACCCCGCCCTTCTGGTTCGCCAGTGTAATAATTTTTCCCTTTGCCATATAGGACGATTCCTCTATTTTTTTCTTCCTGTTCAGAGCCGCGGGATAAAATGGCGCCAATACGCGAAACGACACATCCGTGCGGCATTCAACATCCATTACCTCTATGTACAGAATCGAAGCTGGTTAAACAAGCCCCTATTTGAGAAATTTCATTTTTCTCTGCCGCCAATGACGGCGGTTATTTCTTTGCTGGTGATTTTTTTTCTGCTCCCGGCCGGCCCATATTGCATATGTTCCACGTGGAACACATGCAATATGCAATGTAATTTCAACATGTTATAAGAGAAGAGACCAGTTCGGCCGTGCGAAGCATATCCGGCAGCAGGATATTTTCAGAGGTGGAATGGACGTTTTCCATGCCAATCCCGAGAATGGCGGTGGCAAGACCGGCGGCATTGAAAATGTTGGCATCACTGCCGCCGCCGGCTTTGATAAACCGGAGAGAACGGCCAAGGGAAGCAGCGGCAAGGCGGGCGCGGACCACGGCGGGATTATCAACAGCTAAATCCATCAACGGGTACTGTTCCGGTGCGGCAAACACAAGGGAAGGAAGGGTGGAGATGAGGTGGGCAGGGTCGTGCCAACCGGCAACAACGTCTGCAAAGACCATCTGGAAATGGGCGATGGTGGCCTGCAGCGTCAGCAGATTATGGCTGCGTACCTCACCATCGACCCGGGCATAGTCAGGGATGATATTGGTCGCGGTACCGCCGGTAATCAGGCCGATATTGGCAGTCGTGTCAGCGTCAAGCTGGCCTAACTGCAGCCGGGCCACAGCCTGGGCCGCAAGGTGAATGGCATTGATGCCATGTTGCGGCCGCAGTCCGGCATGGGCGGCAAGACCGTGAATTTCCGCCGTAATGGCGCAGGAGGCGGGGGCGCCGACGATGACGTTATCGATGCCGGTAGAATCAAGGGCATAGCCATACCTGGCTGTCAGCGACAAGGGATCAAAAGCCTTGGCGCCGCGCAGGCCGATTTCTTCACAGGTGGTAAAGATAAATTCAACGGGCGGAAAAGGTCTTTTTTCTTCCCGCAAGCTGGTCAGCACCTCGATAAGAATGGCGATACCGGCCTTATCATCCGCGCCGAGCACTGTATTGCCGGCACTGGAAAACTGATCGCCGATCCGGCGGACTTTGACGCCGGCACAGGGGTGAATCACATCGAGATGGCAGTTAAAAAACAACGCCTCGGCATCAGACCGGCTGCCGGCAAAGCGGACAACAAGATTGCCGCAATCAGAGCCCGTCAGCGGCGCGGAACCATCTGCAAAGATACGGTCAGCTCCCAGGCCCCGGAAAAGATCCTGCAGGAAAAGAGATAGTTTCCCCTCCCCTTTCGATGGGCTGTCAATCTCGCACAGGGCAACAAAGGTGCGGGAAAGACGGTCGGCATTCAGGGCCATGGATGGCTCAAGATAAGGTATTCACTGTCTGCAGCAGCGATACTTCCATGGCGCGCACAGGACAGACGGTCACGCACAATCCACAGCCGGTGCATTTATCCGGATCAAATAACACGGCCATGTCCGGTCTGCTGATATACAGAGCCTGCGTGGGGCAGATACCGGTGCAGGCGCCGCATTGAAAACACTTGTCATCGTCTCTTCTGATAATCGTTGACAACGCTTCAATTTTAACGCCGAATCCTTTCAGATAATCCAGGGCCTCGCGCACATTCTGTTTATGGCCGAGAAGCTCCAGCACCATCAAACCCTCATGCTGGGGAAGGATCGTTGCTTTGAGAATGTTAAACTCAACCCCGTACTGCTGAACAAGTTTGCAGATAATCGGTTTATCACTCGTCTCCTTGGGAAAACGAAGAACATAAATACGTGAATACATAAAAAACCTCGCAGTAGTTAGGGGCCGTTATAAAATAGCCATTCCATTTCTCAGCATTTCGGCCGGGCCCTTATGCCGCTGCCGCTATGAGAATGTAGCAGTTGTTTTTCCAGAACGGCTTAGTGTAAAAAAGGAACAAAAAAAATAAAACAAAAGTTATACTGATGATAATATAATCGACACTCCCGATAAAGAGCGGTTCAGGAAAAAAGTCAAAACCACCGGCAACAACCGAAAATATAGCAGACATTGGCAGGACAGTAAACAGACACGCTACGCCGTGGTAAAAAAATAACATGGCCCGAGAAATGCCCGGAACGGCATAAGGAGCCCGGATAAAAAATAATGAACAAAGCACCCAGCAGCGAGGAAATGGTTCAAACCATCGCCGATTTTATCGAATTGGGACATGTGGAAAATATCGTGTCCATGTTCAAACAGGAAAAAGACTATTATCAGTACACGGGACAGCTCATCAGAGACGAACGTTTCATGGTTCGCATGGGTCTGGCGGTGCTCTTTGAAGAACTCGTCGCAGCGAGGCCCCAGGACGTGCTCCTGGCGGTGCCGTCGCTGCTGCCGGTTCTGCAGGAGGAAAAACCATATCTGCGCGGGGATGCGGCAACGCTGCTGGGGATAATAGGCACGGAAGAAGCCAGGGAGCAGATCCGGAAATTATTAAATGATCCTGACGCCCAGGTCAAAGAAATAGCCGAAGATATTTTACGGGGCTGACAAACCGAAGACATGCGAATTCTACGAATCAATCCCATCAATCCGCAACAGCGCCTCATCGACCAGGTGGTCGCCGCTCTCAAGCAGGGCGCCGTCATTGCCTATCCCACTGATACCATGTACGGCATCGGCTGCGATATCTTCAATCAAAAGGCCGTGAAAAGGATCTTCCAGCTCAAGAAACGGGATAAAGACAAACCCTTCAGTTTCATCTGCAGCAGCCTGAAGGATGTGAGCCAATACTGTTTTCTTTCCAATTCCGCGTATCGTCTGATGAAGAAATGTCTGCCCGGCCCCTACACCTTTATCCTGCCGGCCATGAAAATCGTCCCGAAGATCATGCTGACCAAACAGAAAACGGTGGGCATCAGGGTGCCTGATAATGCCATTTGCCAGCAGATTGTCAATTCCCTGGGCAACCCGATCCTCACCACCAGCGCCAATCTGGAAGAGGATAGCTATCTGGCGGAAGCCTATGAAGTCGAGGAAAGAATCGGCAACCGGATTGATCTGATCATTGATGGTGAACCCATCTCCCCTGCCCCGTCCAGCGTCGTTTCGCTGATCGGGGATGAGGCGTCGGTTCTTCGGGTCGGCAAGGGTGATGTATCGGATTTCATCTCCTGATGCCCTGCAAAAATAACCGGAAACATTGCGCCGCCGTGCCCGGCATCAGGAGGGTACAGGAACGGTCGGCAATGGCATGGTTATTTCATCACAGCTCCGCATCCTCCGGAGCGGGATCGGATTTCACCAGCGGGTCTTTGATGGATTTGCTCATGGTGAAATGCACGGTTTTACGGGCGGGGATATGCATCATTTTACTGGTACGGGGATTCTTGGTTGATCGTGATTTGCGCTGCCGGACACACAGACTGCCGAACCCCCTGATCTCCACGCGCCGACCCTCCACCAGGGCATCGGTAACCGCCTCAAGGATGATATCTATGGCCTGGCCGACATCCTTTTTGAGGTAGCCGTCCATTTTATCTGAAACAGAATTGACAAGATCCCGCTTAAGCATTTTATTTTCCTATTAATATTAACAACAGCAACGAAGTACAGAAAAAGCCATCAAACAATCGGTGTCCGTCTGGAAGGTGTCAAACAGGGTCGATGCTCAACCCAAACCCTGGTGGCCGCGCCGTGCAATCAGCCGCCTGCACATTACTCAAAGGAAAGAACTGGATTACTAGAGGTAATACGGCGGATAAAAGAAGCGGCATTCTGTTCCGCAAACATCTTGATGAATGAAAGTTCGTCCTCTTCCGGATAAACAAGATCTGGGGTTTCCGTATCCAAACCGGCAAGTTTGGCTGCCAGGGCAACTGCATCATTGAAATTGCCGAGCTGATCAATCAAGCCGAGGTTTTTAGCGGTCGCCCCGGCAAAAATTCGACCATCAGCAACCTTGCGCACTTCCTCTTCCGGAAGATTTCTGCTTTGCGCAATGTCGCGGATAAACTGATCATGAACTTCATCAAGCAATGCCTGTAAAAGCGCCCGTTCCTCAGCGGACATGGGGCGACTGGGCGAGCCGATATCCTTGAGCTTGCCGCTTTTGACAATTTCATCTTTGTAGCCGATCTTCTGGAAGATCTCCTCGAGATTGGGGAATTTAAAGATAACCCCCATGCTGCCGGTCAGGGTGCCGGGACTGGCAACAATCTTCCCTGCGCCAAT
Source organism: Deltaproteobacteria bacterium (assembly GCA_016208225.1). GTDB lineage: Bacteria > Desulfobacterota > Desulfobulbia > Desulfobulbales > SURF-16 > SURF-16. The sequence goes on from JACQYM010000117.1 coordinate 20,548, forward strand.
GGCGGCATAATATCCCCCGGAAGCAGCAACCGAACCCATGGAGGCGACAACAGGCTTTTCCTTGTTGGTTCGGGATAATTCAGCGAAAATCTCCTGCGAGGCGCCGACTGCCCCGCCCGGACTGTCGATGCGGACAACAATTGCCTTCACGGATTTCGCCTGGCGGAACTCCAAAATCTGAGCCAGTACTTTGTCGGACTCGGCAATGAGTCCTTTGAGTTCGATCACACCTACCTTGTCATCATCACTGCCAAGAAAATTCGTTGTCCCGGCATGACGGCCCATGGACACAACAAAAAAGGTTATTCCGATCCAAAAGAACATCAACATCATCCCCAGGATAAAAAAACCCGTAAGGAGTGGGTGCTTTTGGCGGAATAACCTTTCTTGCGACATATCAAGAATCGTCGGAAGCTAACGGCAACTAAGCGTCAGCCTGCTTTTCCTGATTAACGAGCCCTTCCTTCAACAGATCACCAAGGGTAGATGGGGCGGATGACGCTTGCTGTTTTTTATACTCATCAAGTTTCATCTCACCGCTGTCTTCACTCATTGCCTTGATGGAAAGACCGATCTTTCTGTCCTTTGCCGAGACGCTGATAACCTTGGTTTCCAACACGTCACCGACATTGTACAGGCCGACAGGGGTATTTACTTTTTCCTTGCTGATTTCGGACACATGAACAAGGCCTTCGATGCCTTCCTCAACCTCGACGAAAATACCGAAATCGGTCACATTGGTAATTTTACCCTTCACCAGTGAACCAACCGGGTATTTCTCCACGGTCTGCTGCCAGGGATCAGGTGTCAACTGCTTGATGCCGAGGGAAAATCTTTCATTCTCGCGGTCAATCTTCAGCACGACAGCCTGAATGGTCTGCCCCTTGGCATATTTTTCCGAAGGATGCTTGATACGCTCGGTCCATGACAAATCGGAAACATGAATAAGGCCGTCAATCCCTTCTTCAATGCCGATAAATATACCGAAGTCTGTAATATTCTTGATTTTCCCTTCAATAATAGAGCCGACCGGATAATTTTCCGTAACCAGATCCCATGGATTCGGCTGCAGCTGTTTCATGCCGAGGGAAATCCGTTTCGCATCAACATCAATATTGAGGATGGAAACATCAATGGCATCGCCCACGGAGACAATCTTGGAGGGATGACGCGTCTTCTTGGACCAGGACATCTCGGAGACATGCACCAGACCTTCCACGCCCTCTTCAAGCTCGGCAAAAACACCATAATCGGTGATACTGACGACCTTGCCCACCGTCCGTGAACCAACCGGATATTTCTGTTCAACGGTTGACCAGGGATCGGGTTTGAGTTGTTTCACGCCAAGGGATACCTTGTCCGTTTCCTTGTCATATTTGAGAACCTTGACATCGATCTCCTGTCCAACCTTGAAAAGCTTGGAGGGGTGCGAAACGCGTCCCCAGGACAGATCGGTGATATGGCAAAGCCCGTCAAGGCCGCCAAGGTCGATAAATACGCCATAATCCGTAATATTGGTAATCGAACCGGTGACAACCGAACCTTCCTCAAGGGAAGAGCGCATTTCCTGGCGGAGCTTCAGGCGTTCAGCCTCAAGAATTGCCCGCCGTGAAATCACCACATTGTTGCGCTTACGGTTAAATTTGAGAATCTTGAAATCGTAACTCTGCCCGATCATGTTATCAAGATCCTTCACCGGACGAAGATCAATCTGCGAGTAGGGCAGAAAGGCCGGAACACCGATATCGACTGAAAGACCTCCCTTCACCCGACTCTCGATACGTCCCTGGATGGTGCCGTCCGCCTCCTGGATATTGGCAATATCTTCCCAGACTTTGATGCCGATCGCCTTTTCCCTGGACAACCGCAATCCGCCTTCCGCTTCACGTTTCTCAACGTAAACGTCAAAGATATCGCCAACCTTGATTTCTACATTCTCACCTTCGGTCCTGAACTCACTCAAGGGGATTTCACTTTCGGATTTATCTCCGATGTCAATCACGGCAAAATTATCGCTCAATTCGATAATCGTACCCTGGACAACATCCCCGACATTTGCGACATTCAACTGCTCGTCATTGAAGAGCTCAGCAAAGCTCATTCCTTCTTCGATGGACTCATAGTCATCGCGTTGCTTGTTTTCTGTTCCAATGTTTCCCATTAAACTTAATCCTCCTTAGCCAATTTAGAAAAAAAATATATACCAGAGACCAGGAGCAAAAACAACTTTAAATATTAGTATTTGCGAAAAATTTGAGGCCAGGTCCTGGTCCCGGTCATGGGGAGGATGAAAGAAAGCCATCAATGGGTAAGGACGCCAACACAACAAGTTAGAGAAAACAGACCGGCAGAGAACCAGGGGCCGGCAACCTGGAGAAATAATCGCGCAGGATGGCTGCATGATCAAAAACCAGGGGCGGCAGATCCTGGCGGGAGAAGACGCCGACCTCGACGGCATCGTCCGCTGCCTGCGGCACGCCCTCGGCCCTGGCAATAAAGACGGTGGAGATGGTGTGCAGCCGGGCATCCCGGCGCGGGTCCGAGTAGCTGTGCAGCTGACAGCGCAGGGTAACATCAAGACCGGTTTCCTCTTTTGCCTCGCGCACCGCGGCAGCTTCCAGGCTTTCCCCGTAATCGACGAAACCACCGGGAATAGCCCAGCCATAGGGCGGATTACGGCGTTTGATGAGAATGATGCCGTGGCCAAGCTCGATGATGATGTCAACGGTGGGGGCCGGATTACGCGGGGTTGGCCGCGCACCCGGATCAGGAGTCGAATTCATGGCAGATAATCCTTTTTTTAATGCCGCGCCAGCTGTCCACCGAGGCAAACGCATGTTGGCCCCGATTCCACGGCTGCTCAAAAACAATGGGGGAAAATCCGGCACCGGCCAGCTCGACACAGGTGGCAAGGCGGTCATCAATAAAATAGTGCAGACCCAGCTTTCTAATATAGGCCGCCTTGCCGTCATGATTGCCCATGGCGACCAGACGGGAGCTGTTGTATACCGGTCCGGGAAGCACCTGGGCCAGCCAGCGGTCAATCGGCTCCCGCACCGGCCGGGCGGTAATGAATGTCAAGGGCGCCAGACCGGACAAAGCGGTCAGCACCTCAACCGCATCGGCCATGGGCTGCAGACCGTTTTCCACCGGCGCGTCGAGCAGTCTGGAAAAAATCTCGCCGATAATCCGCGGATCAACGGCAAGACACTTCTCTACCTCATAGATGGTGATATCCTCCGGCTGGATGGCAATGCCGTAATCATCCAGGGCCAGACGGATAAATGCCTCCATGGTATCGGCGACCACACAGTCGATATCAAAGCCGATGCTGTCCGGATCAATTTTTGAATATCTATCCATATTCTGGGGTGCATGCAAGGGGGAAAGGGCATCTTGAATAATTGTCTTTGCCCGATCTCTGTGTCACCGCGAAAATGAAAAATGCTTCCATATGCGGCGCCGATCAAGTCCGGCAGCAGGCTGAAATTACCACAAACAGGCCGCCAATGACAACGCTTCTCTTGACAAATTGCGGCTGGCAAGGCATAGTCGCACTATATATGCAGTGCTTGTCACAATTACGTAACCCTATCCCAGCTGCACCCGATCCGCGTAAATCCCAGCCACTGCGCCAACCACGTATCCATCATAAGAGTAACGGCTCCGGACGCGACTCATATTTCTAACCCGGCAGAGATGGAGCTGGACAAGAATCCCGGAGTAAAATTTTAATAATTATCTCAATCTCATGCAAACACGAGGGACAATTTCGCCGATCAAAAGCGCAAGAATCTAATTCGACATGGTACACAGCACACAGAAAATGACTGTTCCCGAAGGGGAAACCGCACCACTTATTATTCCGCGATCAGCACATTCCCTGTCCAGCAAGGATATCGACCGGGACGCCCTGAAGGTCCTCACCATGCTGCAGAAGGAGGGGCACACCGCCTATCTGGTGGGCGGCGGGGTGCGCGATCTCTACCTGGGCAAAACGCCCAAGGATTTCGATATCAGCACCGACGCCAAGCCGGGCCAGATCCGCAAGCTGTTCCGCAACAGCCGCACCATCGGCCGCCGCTTCCGGCTGGTGCAGGTCTTTTTCCACGGCAACAAGATCGTTGAAGTCTCCACCTTCCGCAGCCGCAGCGAATATGATATGGAAGGCGAAATCAATGTTCTGCCGGCCAACAATACCTTCGGCAGCGAGGCGGATGACGCCTTCCGCCGTGACCTGACCATCAACTCCCTGTTTTACGATATTCATAACGAAACAATCATCGACTATACCGGTGGGGTTGCCGATCTGAACAACCGGATCATCCGCATTGTCGGCGATCCGGATAAAAGAATCACCAGAGACCCGGTCCGCATGCTGCGGGCCATGCGCCATGCCTCCCGGATCGGTTTTTCGATTGAAGAGGCCACCTGGCAGGCCATCATCCGCCACAAGGACAAGCTGCATTTCTGCCCGGTTTCCCGCATCCGCGACGAACTGCTGAAAGACCTGCGGGGCGGGGCAAACAGCCACTGGCTGCAGCTTCTGCTCGACAGCGGCGTCTTCTATGTCCTGTTTCCTTTATATCAGCCGGTTTTTACCGAAAACGGCGAAGCAGGCAAAGAGCTGCTCGGCCGCATTCTCGAAGTCATTGACCGCCTGCAGCAGAACAATCAGCAGATACCGGAACCGTTCCTGCTGGGGCTTTTTCTGATTCCCTGGTCCCAGAAAATGTTTCCGGAGATGAATGACAAGCTGAAAAACGGCCAGCTCTATGCCCTGTCCCGGCGGATCAAAGACGAAGTGGATACGGGCCTGGATCATCTGAACATCAAAAGGGCCACCAAGGAGCATATCGCTTCCCTGCTCGCCCGGCTGCAGCTCTTTGCCGACAACGACCAGAACGGCAACTGGCCGGCCTGGCTGAAAAAGAAAAGCTATTTCCGGGAAAACTCCCAATTTTACACGATTTACCGGGAGGCCTGCGGCGGCGGCCCGGCTGCTGATCTCGAACTGCCGGCCCCGGAAAAGAAACCCCGCTCCCGGTCCCAGCGCCAGACCCCGCGCCGCAACGGCCAGATGCCGGCCTACTCCCGCAACGACAACAAGGGGGGAATCTTCGGGCTGAGGAAACAAAAATGACCATGGGCCGGGCTGAAATTGAGGCCCTGCGCACCCTGCCCTGCCGGGAACTGATGTCCCGGGCTCTGGCCGTCAAACTCTCCCGCCGCGGGCCGAGCATGTCGCTCTGTTCCATTATCAATGCCCGGTCCGGACTGTGCAGCGAAGACTGCCGGTTCTGCACCCAATCCGCCCGTTACCAGACCGCCACGCCGGTCTATCCGCTGAAAAGCGCGGATGAAATCATTGCCGCGGCCCGGCAGGCCGCAGAAGACGGCGCCTCCCATTTCTCCATCGTGACCAGCGGCAGAGGGATAACCGACGAGAGCCTGCCGCCCATCCTCAGCCTTGTTTCCGCCATTCGGGACCAGGTGGACATCCGGGTCTGCGCCTCCCTCGGCATTGCCACCATCCCCCAACTGCGGGCACTGAAAGAGGCGGGACTCTCCCGCTATCATCACAATCTGGAAACCTCCCGGGAATTTTTCGAAAATATTGTCACCACCCATACCTTTGCGGAGCGGGCCGCCACGATTGCCGCAGCCCAGGCAGCCGGACTGGAGGTGTGCGCCGGCGGCATTATCGGCCTGGGGGAAAGCGAAACGGACCGTATTTCCATGGCCCTCACCCTGGCTGATCTGCAGGTAGATTCCGTGCCGCTCAATATCCTCATTCCCCTGCCTGGCACACCCATGGCAGGGGTCAAGGCCCCGGCCATGCAGGAAATCTTGCGCACCATCGCCCTTTATCGCCTGATTCTGCCGGATGTGCCGCTGCGGCTGGCCGCGGGCCGGGAATCCGCCCTGGCCGATTTTCTGAGTTCCGCCTTCATGGCCGGCGCTGACGGCATGATGATCGGCGGCTATCTGACCCAGCGGGGCAGAAGCGCGGCAGTCGACCTCGACTTTGTCCGCACCATGCAGAATCTGTGGGCATGACATGAACAGCCGGGATCGGTTGGCCGCGCTGAAACAGAAGAATGAGCTGAGGCAGCTGACCCCGGTCAAAAGGCTTGCGTCCGGCCAGTTGCTCATGCAGGACCATGCCGGCCGGCCCCTGCTTGACTTTTCCTCCAATGACTACCTGGCCCTGTCCGGCCATGCCGAACTGATCGAACAGAGCCGGCGCTTTCTGGACAAGGCCGGCTGCGGGGCCGGCGCGGCTCGGCTCATGAGCGGCGATCTGGCCATGTATCACCTGCTGGAAGCGGAGACGGCGCAGCTGAAAGGCCGGGAGGCGGCCCTGCTGTTCGGCAGCGGCTACATGGCAAACTGCGGCGTGATCCCGGCCCTGATGGGACGCCACGACGTGATCTTTGCCGACCGGCTGAACCATGCCAGCATCTATGACGGCTGCAGCCTGTCCAACGCAAAAATCGTGCGTTTCCGCCATAATGACATGAACCACCTGGAGGAGCTGCTGCGCCGTCAGCGGGGCAAGGCCGGAGCCCTGATCGTGGTTGAATCCCTCTACTCCATGGACGGCGACCGCTGTCCCCTGCGGGATATCGTGGCCCTCAAGGAGAAATACAATTGCCTGCTCATGGTTGATGAAGCCCATGCCACCGGCCTTTTCGGCCGGCGGGGCGGGGGGATCATTGAAGAAGAGGGGGTCACGGACCGCGTTGACATCGCCATGGGCACCTTCGGCAAGGCCCTGGGCAGCTACGGGGCCTATGTGGCTGCCGACCGGCCGATGATTGACCTGCTGATCAACCGGGCCCGGACCTTCATCTATTCCACCGGGCTGCCGCCCGCCGTGATCGGCGCCTCGCTTGCCGCCATCCGCATCGTCCGGCAGCAGCCGGAACTGCGGCATGACCTTTTCGCCAGGGTCGATTTTTTCAAAGCGGCCCTGCGGGATAACGGGCTGACCGACCTTGGTCCATCCCAGATTGTGCCCATTCTGATCGGTGACAGCGGCCGGGCCGTGCGCATTGCCCAGCTGCTCCGCGACCAGGGGGTGTACGCCACCGCCGTTCGCCCGCCCACGGTACCGCGGGGCACGGCGCGGCTGCGCTTCTCCATCACCAGGCATCTCGGCCGCGAGGAGCTGGCACATACGGCAACGCTGATCAGCGCCGCATTGCGCGCGAGTTGACCTGGTAATTGCTCAGGTCGATAGCCTGAAGATGATCAGTCTTTTCGATAAAACCCGCACGGCCCTCGGTAGGGGCGGTTCGCGAACCGTCCCTGCAAACCTTGACGAATTCGCAAAAAGTCTTTTCACCACAGAGCACCGCCCACAGAGCTGAAGAAAAAATTTTCCCTATCGTCAGTTATCTCTGTGGGCTCTGTGCTCTCTGTGGTAAATTTTCAGTTTTTCCGAGCCAATCACCCTATTTCTGGCAGCCGGGGCAGAAGAAGGTGCTCCAAAATAGCCCTTGCGGCCGGCACTGTCGACAAAATCGCTGATGCTGCTGCCGCCGCTGGCAATGGCCCTGGCCAGCACCTCGCGGGTTTTTTCCACCACCCGCTCCCACATGGGCAGGGTCAGGGAACCGATGGCCGTTGCCGGATGGATGGCCGCGTAAAAGAGGATCTCATTGGCATAGATATTCCCGATGCCGGCCACCATGCGGTTGTCCATGAGGAAATTTTTCACCGGCTGCAGGCGGCGGCCGGCCATTTTCTGCAGATAGGCGCCGGAAAAATCATCTGTCAGCGGTTCGACGCCGAGATTTTTAAAGGGATCATCGCTGCCGTAACGGCCGGGCGGCAGCACCCGGACAAAACCGAAGCGCCGCGTGTCGTTATAACGCATCTGCAGGCCGCTGGCAAAGGTGAAAACCAGATGATCGTGCAGGGCGGGCGGGGCCGCGGCCTGGAAAATACCGAGTTTGCCGGTCATACCGAGGTGTACGATCATGGCCGCATCGTTATCGGCCTGGAAAATGAGATATTTTCCCCGGCGCTGCAGGGCGACGATCCGGCTGTTCTTGAACCAGCGCGCAAGTTCCGCCCTGGGGATGGGAAAGCGCAGCTTTTGGTCCGAACAGGCGATTGCCGTTATTTTTCCGCCGACCACGCGGGACAGCAGCCCCTGTCTGATCACCTCTACTTCCGGCAGTTCAGGCATGTTCAGATCACCAGGGCCATGGAACGGGCCGCGGCCGCGCTTTTATCACGCCTGTCCCACAGCATGCATTCCTGGCGGATGCATTCGCGGTTGCGGTGATACTGGGAGCAGTGCAGGGTGTCCGCCGCCAGCAGGGCCACGGGCAGAATTTCGCCCGACAGGCTTGCCGCCTCCTGCAGGGCGAGCACCGTTTCCCGCTGGCAGCAGCGGCCCGCCTGCAGGGCCGCGATTTTCCCGAGAATTCTTGCCGTCGCCTGCTGGGCCGTCTGCCTCTTTGCCGGGGTGAGCGGCGTGGCCTCCAGAATGACGGAAAAGGCGATGCCGGCGCCCACTGCCGCGCCGCAGCTGCCCCAGAAACCGCAGACCCCGCCCGGCACCTTGCTGCCGCGCTCAATGGCGGTCAGGATTTCCTTTCTGCCGACCTTGCCGCCCCTGGCCCGATAGGTGGAAAGAATAACCCCGGGCACCAGGGCATGGTGCTCCGGCCCGTGCATGGCGATGGCGGGCTGGGCCCTGATCTTTTTCATCAGCGTCACCATGTCCTCAATGGCCGACTCGGTGCAGTACTTCTTAATGACAGCCACCCCCTTGTGCTGATGACAGCCATCGCAGACAAAATGGCCATTGTGGCAGGAGGCATTGGCAGCTTTCTTTTCCCCGCAGTAATAACAGCACCGGTCGCGCTCATCGATGAAATAGCGTAATTCACTGCCGCAGACCAGGCAGTCGGCGTACTGCCGGGGCTTGGCCGCGGCAGCGTGGGTGGTGGCCGGGGCGGGCGCGGCGCCGCTCTCCGGCGGCAGCCCGCAGCAGCCGCCGGCCTGGACCACATTCACCACCGCCCCCGCCTCATCGACCACAAAGATGTTCTCATCACGCGCCTCCACATCGGTCAGGGTGACCCGCGTTTTTTTCCCCTTGAGGAGCAGCTCCCCGCTTTCCGTGTGCACCGCGGCAAACGGTCCGCGGTAGATGACCTCCGCCGTCTGCCCGCCGGCAGACTTCACGGCCGCAAAGGTGAGCGAATAAAAGGAGGTAGAGCCGACCTGGCGGTAGGGGAAACGCTTGAGCAGCCGGACGGCCGCGAAGCCCGCTGACCGCAGCATGGCCATGAGTTCTTCCTGCCGCATGGCACCGCCCAGACATTCCCCCCGGAATTTTTCATTGTTTTTGATCTGCACCGGAATGTGGTCATCAGTGACAATGTCAGCGACCACCAGCCGGCCGCCGGGCTTTAAGATGCGGAAGGCCTCGTGCAGGGTCCGGCGCTTGTCCGCACTCAGGTTGATGACGCAGTTGGAAATCACGGCGTCCGCCACGCCGTCCGCCAGGGGGATGGCCTCCAGAAAACCTTTGTGAAACGTCACGTTGTCATACCCGAGTTCACGGCCGACCTGGATCCGGGAAGAGCCGGCCAGGGCCAGCATCTCATCGGTCATGTCAATGCCGAAGACCCTTCCCGTAGGCCCCACCATCTTTGCCGCCTGAAAACACTCCACCCCGCTGCCGCTGCCCAGATCGACCAGGGTTTCGCGAACGCTGCCGGGACACGGCGGGAATAAACCTGGCCTCGGCCTGCTGCGGGGCAAAGGGATTGACGATATCGTCATTGCCGTGGGCCGCGGCCCGGGCGTAAAACTCCCGCACCGTGCCATGCCCCTGTTCGCCGGTCAAAGAAACGACGCAGTTGCAATGGGTGAGCGCCACCTCCCGGCCGCTGTCCGGGCAATCATGCCGGACATCTCCCATTTTCAGCAGAAACGCCCCGCCCGCATCGGGCCGGGGATATTGCCCGGCCTGTTGGGCAATAAGCCAGAGAACGATCTGATTATAAAGTTCCACATAGGGATCATGGCCGGTGAATCGGCCGCCGGCAATGTAGCTGTGATCAATATCGCCGCCGCCGACGAGAAAGCGCAGGCTGTTTGCCTCATAGGCGCTGCCGGCAATAGTTGCGGCGCGCAGTTCACGCAGCACGGCGCTGTGCCGCCACACCTCGCCCAGCCCCTGGGCCAGGGTGCCGCAGCGCAGCTCGTCGACGCCGACCAGGGCAGGCGACGGGTAAATGGCCCCGTCAGGGCCGACGGCCACCGATTCCCAGCCGCTGTTGCTCAGATCAAAGCGGGTGCCCGGCGTGGAAAAAACCTGGCTCTTCAGGGCCTCCACATTATCAATGGTAACCCCGAGTTCCGCAGCGGTTTCCAGGGCCGGCAGCAGATGCGGCCAGATCTCGGCCGGCGGCACGAACTGGGCGTCACTTCCCTTGCCCCGGACAAAATGCCAGAGCAGATGCACATGGCGGATGCCGCTCGCCGCCGCAAAACCGATCATGGCGGCCAGATCATGAATATTTTCACGATTCACGGCAACGGAGAGCGCGGCCCGGATGTCCGTCTGGAGCAGCAGGGCGAGATTGACCCCCAGACGGGAAAAAGTGCCCCGGCCGCGCATCCCGTCATGACTCTGCTCCATCCCGTCCAGGCTGATCTG
>JACQYM010000198.1 GCA_016208225.1 Deltaproteobacteria bacterium
CCAACATTTTAAGTCAGGACATTAAAAAAACACTGGAAAAAAGCACGAAGAAAACGATTCGCTACTCGACCACGTTTCAGTCCATTCCCCGGGTCAGTCTGCAGCCGGAAATAGGTTGTTTTGTGCTCTTCTCAGGGGATTACAGCGGACTGGTCGTGATGAATTTTTCCGCAGCCGCGGCAATGGATCTGTACAGAAGTTACATGATCAGCATGGGGTTGGCCGAAAGCGGTCTGGCCAGGGAATATACATCAAGTGAAGTGATTGATACCATAGGAGAAATGACCAACCAGGTAATCGGCCGGGCCATGAGTATGGTGGAAACGAAATATGATCTGACCTCGTTTTGCGGCCAGCCGAAGGCCCTGGCGTTAAACAACGCCATCACCCTAATCCCTGAAATGAATTATCAGAACAACCGCCGGGTTTCGTTTACCATTGACGCCAACAGGTTTCATATGGAGCTTGCCATGGAGCAGACGCAATTCGTTATTTTTAAATGAGGGAAAAAGGCATTAGGCAATAGGCAAAAGGCAAAAGGCATTAGGCAGAAGGGATGTGCAGGGGCGAGTTTCATGCCCGCCCTTGTTTACCAGGGGCAAGAGCCAAATTCCTTTCTCTTCACTCCTAATGCCTATTGCCTATTGCCTTGTGCCTAATGCCTTGCCTTTCTTACCGTATGCCGTGTTTGTTCAGGAACGGTCCGTACTGTTTATCCTCGACAAGGATGTGCGTCTGCAGCCAATCCTTCAGAAAGGAGAGAACCTCGATAAAGTTAACCTCCTCTCCCGCCTCGATTTTGGCGATAATACCGGACACGGTGTTGAGCAGTTTTTCGTGGATGCCTTTGTGTTTGTCCGTGTCGGGATAGTTGAACCGGGCAAAATATTTTTCCTCGGCGGCAAAATGGCCAACGGTGAATTTCGCCAGGTCCCCCAGGATGCTTTTTATCTCATTGACCGGTTTGTCTTTTTTCACTGCGTCATGGATCTGGTTGATATAATCCATGATTTTTTTGTGCTGTTCGTCAATGCCTGCCACGCCGACGCTGAATTCACTGCTGAAGGCGATAAATTTTCTTTCCCCGCCGGTTTTCGCGTCCTGATATTGCTGCGGCAGCCTGAAGTTCAGCAGGATGCGGTCGATGTTCTTGCCAAGGCTCGCCACCTCCATGCCGCTGGCATACACCTTGGTGGAATCCGTCTTTATCCTGGCGCTTTCCGCGGAAACCTCGGTCATTGACTCGGACACCAGGTGGGCAAGCTGGGCCGAATCGGAGATAAGCCTGTTCACCTCGGTGACGGCTTCACTGGTGGTGAGCACCGCAGATGTCATCTCCTTAATGCCTTCGGTCACCTTGGCAATGCTTTCCGCAATATCCCTGGTTGTGACCGACTGCTCTTCCACTGCCGCGGCAATGGTCGCCACCACGTTATTGACCTCACTGATTACCCCGTGAATGGTGCCGATTTCCTTGATGGTCGATTCTGTCGCCGACTGGATGGCGTGAATTTTCTTGCGGATATCGTCAGTGGCCTTGCTGGTCTGGGTGGCGAGGTCTTTGACCTCGTTTGCCACCACGGCAAAGCCCTTGCCCGCTTCCCCGGCCCGGGCCGCTTCGATGGTGGCGTTTAAGGCCAGCAGTTTGGTCTGATCGGAGATCTCGGTAATAACGGAAATGACGTTGTTGATTTCAGAGGCGGCGCTGCCGAGGCTGTTGACCTTGTCGGAGGCCCTGATGACCGATTGGGCCGCTTTTTCGGCAATCCCCCTGGCCTGCTCCGAATTCTGGGCGATTTCCTTGATGGTGGCCGACATCTCTTCCGTGGCGGTGGATACGATGCTCAGGTTTTCCGATGACTCGGAGGCCTTGGCGGAAACCGACCCCATGTTCATGGAAAGCCGCGAGGCGACAACGGAAACGGTCTGCATATTTTCTTCCATTTCCTTGGTGGAGGCATCAACATCAACGGTATGCTGCGCCATGATCTGGGCGATGCTGCGCATCCCGGCGGAGAGGGTCTCGAGTTCGGAAGAAGCAAAGGCGAGATTGCCGGCGTCGCTCTTCACTCCACTCACGATAATGGCGAGATGTTCCTGCATGTTGGCGATGGAACGCAACACATTTTTACGGCTTGCCGGATCCAGGGGGGTGGTGAGGTCCCCCTGGGCGATTTTTTCGATTATTTTTTCCACTTCGGCAAGTGATGACCCGCCTGAACTAAAAAGACCTTTTCCGAACATACAATCCTCTTTGGTGGCTGTGGTGTAAGAGCTGCAGAGAAAAATGTGGACAATTCAACACTCTGACTTATCTTATGATGACGCTCCCTGCTAATCAAGGCACTTTCCTTGTCCTGCATAAAAAAGAAAAGGTTTTTAAAAATGTTTTGATGCAGTAAGATAGCAAACTTTGGTTCTTCCCTCCCATACGGCACAAGCGTTGGCAGGCGTATCGCACGAATTACGGAATGAAAAGAATCTTTTAATATATTCACCTGTTATAATTTTTATCTTGAAGGAGAAAAAATATGGGATCATGTAAGAGCAGCTCCTGCAGCAGTGACACCTGCGGTTCCGCTGACGCCGCCATGGCGAAGCAGAACCTGGCGATCAATACGTCACTCGGGAAAATCAAACAGAAAATTCTGGTGATGAGCGGCAAGGGCGGGGTGGGGAAAAGCACGGTATCCACCAATCTGGCCCTTGGCCTGGCCAACAAGGGGTATAAGGTCGGTTTGATGGATGTCGATCTCCATGGCCCTGATATCTGCCGCATGCTGAATCTCACCGACAAACTGCATGATACCAAGATTGAAGGGAAACAACTCTTTCCGCCCATGCAATATGGCGACAACCTCAAGGTGATTTCCCTGGAATACATGATGGAAGACAGGGACGACCCGATTATCTGGCGCGGCCCGCTCAAGGTGCAGGCGATCCGGCAGTTTATCGCCGATATGGACTGGGGGGAGCTTGATTACCTGATCATTGACGCCCCTCCCGGCACCGGTGATGAACCGCTGACCGTTGCCCAGACCATAAAGGATGCCCAGGCCGTGGTGGTCACCACCCCCCAGGAGGTGGCGCTGGCCGATGTCAGAAAATCGTTGAATTTCTGCAAGCATGTGAAGATGAAAGTGATCGGCATGGTGGAAAATATGAGCGGGTTCATCTGCCCGCACTGCAATAAGAATGTCGAGATTTTCAAGGCCGGCGGCGGCGAGAAAACCGCCAGCGAATTCGGCATTAATTTTCTCGGCAAGGTGCCGATTGATCCGCGCATTGTCATCGGCGGCGATGACGGCAGCCCGTATTTGAGTTCCCAGGCCGACAGCCCGTCTGTCAAGGCCTTTGCCGCGATCATCAGCAATGTGGAAAAGCAGCTGGCCGGCACGGCGTCTCTTTCTTTGAAGAGTGCGGATGCCGCGGGCTGCGCCTGCGGTTCTAGCTGCAATCCTACAACCTGTAATTGTTGATTTTTTAACTGCGCATGGTTGTTAGCCGTAGGTCGGGTTAGGCGGCCCTATCGCCGTAACCCGACATGAGGCGCCGGCTTTTGGTTTTTAGGAGCCGTTACGAAATAACATGGCCATTTCTTCAATTTCGTTACGGCTCCTTATACCCCTCAAGGGGGTACTGAAAAGAGTGCACTTTCGCGCATTTCTCTGGCCATGGTATTTTTTTTACAACGGCTTTCTATGAAAGTCTCATTCCTGTCTTGTTGTGCCGGCCGGGACGTAGGAGCGGGCCATGCCCGCGACCTCAGGGATTGCGGATATTTCTATCGCGGGCAAGGCCCGCTCCTACGCCGCGGGACTTTCATGGTTTGCTGTTCCCGTTTGCGGAGATGGCGTTTAGCCGGAAGGCCTCTTTTGTCGGGTTACGCGATACACCCGCTAACCCGACCTACGCTCTGAAAG
>JACQYM010000199.1 GCA_016208225.1 Deltaproteobacteria bacterium
GAAGTTGATGAACTGGCCCATTTCGGCCCGCAAGGTGGTGGTGGTTGATTCGGAAAAACAGCTTTGCATCGCGGCAGACGTTTACGCGGGACTTCTTGACAAAATAACCGGCGTCCTGACGCAATTCCATCTGGAAAGTCCGCTGAAAGCCGGACTGTCCAAGGAGGAGCTGCGCAGCAGGGCGGAAAGGGGCCTCGGCCCGAAACTCTTTCAGCTCTGCTTAACCGATTTGAGCAAAAAGGGCATCATTGCCCTGGAGGAGGGCATTGTCCGTCTTGCCGGCCACCGGGTTTCCCTGCAGGCTGATGAGAAGGAAATCAGGGAAAAGATGAACCGGCTGTTCATCGATGCCGGGCTTACGGCCCCGACCCTGAAAGAGGTGCACAGCGCCTTTCACGATGTGCCCCCGGCCCTGGTGATGGAGGTGCTGAACCTGCTGGTGAAGGAGGGGCTGGTAACCAAGGTGACCAATGATTTTTATTTTCTCACCAGTTCCCTGAATGAGCTGCAGAAAACGCTGCATGACTATCTGGTGAAGGAGGGGGACATCGATGCCCCGCGGTTCAAGGAACTGACCGGCCTGACCAGGAAATTCTCCATTCCCCTGATGGAATATTTCGACAAGGCAAAACTTACCCTGCGGGTCGGCGACAAGCGTATCCTGCGGTCAAAGAGCTGATGGCTGCCATCCGGTAACCTTCCATGTCAGTAATCGCTTAGTACAGGAGCATCGATATAGGTAATCTCACAGGAAATCTCGGCGGCCTGAAAACCGGGCAGCTCAAACGGCTGGAGCGGCTCACCAAGCGGCGAACGGATCCGGGGCTGATCATCTCGGCGGAGATGGCCAGGGAGATGGCGGAACTGTCAACGGACATCGGCAGACAGATCGGCCTGCTGCTTGCCCGCTCCGGCCAGGTGGAAACGGTCATTGTCGGCGATTATAAAAAAATCGTCATCCCCGCCCTCTCCCAGATCCGTTCCGCCGGCGGCCGGTTGAAGGGACTGCGCTGCGTCCATACCCATCTGGCCGGCGAGGATCTCACCGAAGATGATCTGATGGACCTGCTTTTTCTCCGGCTGGATCTGATGGCGATGATCAAGGTCACGGACAGCGGCCTGCCGGAGAAAATCTATAGCGTGCATCTGCTTCCCGTGCCGGTTGACGGCAAAAACTGGCATTTTCTGCCGCCGGTTGTGCCCTCCCGGCAACCGGCGAATTTTCTCGAACTCATTGGAGCCCTGGAGGATGAATTTTCCCGCTCCGCTGCCGCAAAGAAAAGCGATGCGGGCGGGGACCGGGCCATTTTGATCAGCGTTACCACCCAGGCCAAGGCCAGGGCCCAGGAATCGATGGATGAACTTGTCGAACTGGTGCGCTCCGACGATGTGGAAGTGGTGGAGACCATTATCCAGCGGCGCGACAGGATCAATCCCAAACTGATTATCGGCAAAGGCAAACTGGCGGACATCATGCTTACCGCCCTGAAACGCAATGCCAATCTCCTTATTTTCGATCAGGAGCTGAATCCGTCCCAGGTGCGTTCCATCACCGATCATACGGAACTGCGGGTCATCGACCGGACCCAGCTTATTCTGGATATTTTCGCCCGGCGGGCTTTGAGCCGGGAAGGCAGATTGCAGATCGAGATGGCCCAGCTCAAATACCTGCTGCCGCGTCTCGGCCAGCGCGATGACGCCCTTTCCCGGTTGACCGGCGGCATCGGCGGCCGGGGACCTGGGGAAACCAAACTTGAGGTCGACAGGCGCCGGATCAATGACCGGTTGAGCAAGCTTGACAAGCGCCTCAAGCAGGTGGGCATGGAGCGGCACCACCGCCGGGCTCGCCGCCGGAAAAAGGAACTGCCGGTCATCTCCCTGGTCGGTTACACCAACGCCGGCAAGTCGACCCTGCTGAACTCGCTGACCAAAAGCCATATCTATGCCGAGGACAAGCTTTTTGCCACCCTTGACCCGACCAGCCGCAGGCTGCGTTTCCCTGAGGATGTCGAGGTCATTGTCACGGATACGGTGGGTTTCATCAGCCATCTGCCGGAAGAACTGCTCAAGGCGTTCAAGGCTACCCTGGAGGAGCTGCACGAAGCGGATCTGCTGGTGCATGTCATCGATATCAGCAACCCGCGCTATGCCGAGCAGGTCCGGGTGGTCGAGGAACTCCTGCATGAGCTTGAGCTGGGCGACATCACCCTTATGCGGGTCTATAATAAGATTGATCTGGCCGACCCTGCCGTGGTAAAGGAAGAACTCGCCCAGGCCGACGCAGTGGCCATATCCGCCATCAACCCGGCGACCTTCGCACCGTTTCTGGAGAAAGCAAAGAAGCTGGTGCTGAAAAAATGGAACGGACATCAAGATGTTGCCTGAAATACCCCCGCGCTGCACCCATTGTCTTACCTTTTCCCTCGATCAGCCGCAGAGCAACTGCCAGGTCTGTCAGGATCAGGCGATGTTTGAATCGTATCTCTGCGAGATAACGCGCCGGTCATCCTATTCCCAGTCCTTTGTCTGTCACGCCTTCCGGACGAACCTGACCCTGGTGGGGAAGCAGGAGGAAAAGGTGCGGGAGATCGCGGTCTGCCAGGACAAACAAACCTATTTTGCCAATGTGGTCCGGCTGATCGGCGCCGGCCCTTGCGGCGGCGGCTGCGGCAGCAGCGCCTGCCGGCCGGAAACCGGCAACAATGCCACGGAAAAATATCATGTGGTGTGGAGCGTGCGCCAGCGGAAAGCGATTTTCGCCGCCAGCAGCCGTTACGTTTCCTTTCTGCATGATGTTTTTCTTTCCTGCGGCCGCTTGATGGACGGCAAGGTTTTTCTGCTGTGGCTCGCCCCTGACCATCTTCACCTCTATCTTGAGTGCGCGGAATGGGAGCATGAGAATGAAATCGTGGAGGACCTGCAGGGGCTGGTGCACGATGCCCTGATGCATGAGTTCAGCGATCTGCGGGAGGAGTATGAGAAGACCATGATCTGGGACCGTGATTTTTTTCTGGAAAAAATAATATCAAAATAAGCGATCCGGCAGAAGCTGCAGCAATTGAATGTGTAATCCGCAATCCAAAATCCGCAATCCGCAATCCGCAGTCCGTCTGCTGCTCTGCTGCTGCCTGCTGCTGCAGCTGCTGCTCTCCTCCGCCCCGGCGGCCGGCAAGGAGGAGCCCGCGGCCCGCATTGCCGATGTGGCCCTGATGAATACCGAGCAGGAGCCTTTGACCACACCTTGACCTATGATCCGCTCAAACAGCAGTATTCGGTGGAAACGGAGGAAAGAAAGGACCCGGTCAGCTTCTTTAAGAGTTTTGCCGAAGCCCAATGGGCCATGACGAATATCCATGACTTTAAACTTGCTGATCTCGCCCTGCTGGAAACCGACGGGGAATATACGCTCAAAGTGAAAGCCAAGCTTGCTGGCAAGGCATTGCCCCTGAACTTCCAGCATATTATCCCGTTCTGGCAGCTCTGGAAATTTGAAACCGACTGGTATTCTCTCTCGTTCACCTATGGAAACCCAGGACCTGCAACAAAGAGATGAACGGAAGCGGCGCAGGGTGTGGACCGTCATTGTCTGCTGCCTTGTGCTGATCCCGCTGCTCACCTTTTTTGAGACCAAGGTGTTTCAACTCGGCGCCGTGCCGTTTCCCGTCAGCGGCAATGTCCTGGTTTTCGTTCTCATCAACTGTAACGTGTTTCTGCTCCTGCTCATGGTGTTCCTGGTGCTGCGCAACCTGGTTCAGCTGGTGTTCGAGCGGAAAAAAAAGATACTCGGCACCAAGCTGCGATCAAAGCTGGTCATCTCCTTTGTTTCGCTTTCCCTGATTCCCACGGCCCTGCTTTTTTTTATCTCCCTGCAGTTTGTTTCCACCAGCATGGATTACTGGTTCAATATCAAGGTCGAACAGTCGCTGCTTGAGTCATTGCATGTGGCCCAGGATGTTTATCACGAAAAAAAAGAGGAGATGACCAGACTGGCGAAAAATATTGCCCGCAGGCTGGAGTCACACCAATATCCCCAGGCAGGTTCCGCGGCCCTGGAGGTTTTCCTGACCGATGTCCTCGCCTCCCATGGGCTGGCCACCGTGGAAATCATCTCCCCGCAGCGCCTGGTTCTCACGCGGATCTATGCCGAGCAGTTTAAAGACGTGGCCGCCATGCCGGAAATTCTGCCGGACCTGCTGCGCAAAGCCATGGGCGGGGATGAAACCCAGGTTGCCATCCAGCAGATGCGGGACGGTGAGCTGGTGCGCAGTTTCGTGCCGGTGACCCTTGGCGCCGATGACCGGGGCCCCCACGTGCTGATCATCTCCGCCCTGATCCCCCGGGCCCGGCTGGACAGGATGGCCGTCATCTCCAGCGGCCTTGAGGGATACCGGCAGCTGATGCTGTTGAAACAGCCCATCAAGACCAGTCTGCTGGTTATTCTGCTTATTGTCACCCTGCTGATTGTGTTCAGCGCCATCTGGTTCGGTTTTTACGTGGCCCGCAGCCTGACCGATCCCATTGACAAGCTGGCCAGCGCCACGCGCCGGGTGGCGGACGGCGAGCTTGATTTCGTACTGGAAACCGACAGCGGCGATGAAATGGGCACCCTGGTCGAATCGTTCAACCAGATGACCCGGGATGTGCTGGCCAGTCAGAAAGATCTGGAGAAATCATCCTGCAGAACGTGGCGGCCGGGGTCATCTCGCTGGATGCGGCCGGCCGGATCACCACCATCAACCGTTTTGCCGAGGAACTGCTGAAAATCGATAAAAATGCGATTTTAAACCAGGATTACCGGCAGGTGCTGCATCGGCAGCATCAGGCGGTGCTGAATAATTTTTACGCCGAACTTGACCGGAGCGGCAAAGGCACCATCGAGCTGCCCCTGCGGCTGAAGGTGCGGGATGCTTCTTTTTCCCTGCGGGTCAATATGACCCGTCTGGTGGACGAAAGCGGCAAGGAGCTTGGCGTGGTGCTGGTCTTTGACAATTTGACCGAGCTGGAAAAGGCGCAGCGCATGGCGGCCTGGCGCGAGGTGGCCAGGCGCATCGCCCATGAGGTGAAAAATCCCCTGACGCCGATCCAGCTCTCCGCCCAGCGGCTGCGCAAGCGCTATCTGGACAAGCTGGCGGCGGAAGGGGATATTTTTGATGTGTGCACCAGAACCATTATCAACCAGGTCGATGAGCTGAAACGGCTGGTCAGTGAATTTTCCAATTTCGCCAGAATGCCGGCGGTGCAGAAATCGATGAACAGCCTGCGGGACATGGCGGAGGAGTCGATGGTTCTCTTCCGGGAAGGTCATAAGAATATTCGTTTCGAATTCGTCTGCGCTGAAAATTTGCCGAGATTTCCCTTTGATCTGAAACAGATGAACAGGGTGCTCATCAATCTGCTTGATAATGCCGTGGCCGCGGTGGGAGATGGGGGCGTCATCACGGTGGAAATTTCCGTGGACGAGATCCAGAAACAGGTATTTGTCGAGGTGCGGGATAATGGGCCGGGCATCAGGGATGAGGATAAACATCATCTTTTCGAGCCCTATTTTTCCACCAAGAAATCAGGAACAGGTCTCGGTCTGGCCATCGCCAGCACCGTTGTTGCCGATCATGGGGGCTATATCAGGGTAAAGGACAACGTGCCCACCGGCGTCAGGTTTATCATTGAACTGCCGCTGGCCTAGACCCGGGGGTGAATTGCGGATTTCGGATTTCGGATTGCGGATTGCGGGGGTACTTGACGACCTCGTAAAGAGTCTCTTTTCACCACAGAGCACACGGAGATCACAGAGAAATATTTTTGTGATTCCCACTAATTTTTCCATCGCAAGGTTTAAACTTCCGGCTTCAGCCGGTCAGCTTCAGCTGCGAAGTGAGTTAGATATTTCTCATGGCGCAAGGAGCGGCATGGGTAACTCCCTCCCCCTTTGTATCTTGAGGAGAATGAATAAAGAATTTTTTATGTTATGATTCAGTTTCGTTTTCGGGCACGGCGACGCAGCCTGTTCCCCCTTGGGGCCA
>JACQYM010000200.1 GCA_016208225.1 Deltaproteobacteria bacterium
CACCTCATTGACAAAGCCGTCGTAACTCACCTCGACGCAATTCGGCTCAAGCTCCGCCTGGCGTCTGATGGTCAGGGTCAGGGGGGCGCCTTTGCTGAGCACCATGTCCTGTTTCACATCGCCGGTCCGCACCTCCGGTCCCTTGGTGTCCAGCAGAATGGCAATGGTCGAGCCGAATTTCCGGTTGATCCGCTTGATGCTGTGAATCACATGCTGATGCCAGTCCAGCGCGCCGTGGGACATATTGAGACGGGCGACATTCATGCCGATGTCGGCCAGCTTTTTCAGCATGTCAAAGGAGGCGGTCTTCGGGCCGATGGTGCAGATGATTTTTGTCTTGCGCATTACTTTTCGTCCAGCACCTTTCTGACCAGTTTGGCCAGCTCGTCCCTGGAAAACGGCTTCATGACGAACTTTGAAATCCCCCGGGCCGGGGCTGTTTCCTCGTTCACCTGGGAGCTGTAGCCGGTGCACAGAATGACGGGCAGATCAGGCCGGATGGCCAGCACCTTTTTGACCAGCTCGGTGCCCGGCATATCGGGCATGGCCTGGTCCGATATCAGCAGGTCGAAATCTTCCGGTCCGGAACTGAAGGCCACTAATGCCTCCAGGCTTTTTGTCGTGGCCGTCACCCTGTACCCCAGTCCTTCCAGGACGAATTTCTCAAAGGCGACAATGGTCGCTTCATCATCAACCACCAGAATCCGCTCATGGCCGCCCCTGAGATCGGATACAAACTGCCCCGCGGCGGCTTGCCCAGCCTCATCGGGAACGACGGGGAAATATAGCCGGAAAGTCGAACCCTGTCCCATCTCGCTTTCCACCTTGATCATGCCGCCGCATTCATGGACAATGCCGTGCACCAGCGCCAGCCCCAGTCCGGTTCCCTTGCCGTATCCCTTGGTGGTAAAATAGGGTTCGAAAATGCGGGCCATGGTCGCCTTGTCCATGCCCTGGCCGGTGTCGCTGATTGCGAGCTCGACATACCGTCCGGGGGCAACATTGAGCTCGCTCTCCACATCACGGGCACCCAGTTCTTTGCACGCCAGGGACACGGTCAGCACGCCCTGTTCATTTTCCATGGCCTGCAGGGCATTGGTGCACAGGTTCATCATCACCTGGTGCAGCCGGGACGGATCAGCCAGGATCGCGCCGCAATCCTTGTCAATATTGTGCCTGATCTCAATGGTGGCCGGGATGGTGGCGCGCAGCAGCTTCAGCGATTCATTGACAATAAGATGCGGGGTGAGCCGGACGATTTCAACGTCGCCCCTGCGGCTGAAGGTGAGAATCTGTTTCACCAGGTCCCGGGCCCGGAGCGCCCCTTTCTTCACCTGTTCAATATCTTCCAGGGCGGCGTCTCTTTCGTCAATCTCCTCTCTCGCCAATTCCGGGTGTTGGTCAGATCATGCAGACTCATCAGGATGCTGAGGGGGCCGCCATCCTTGCCGCGCACCACCTTGACCGTTATCTCAAGCGGCCGGCCGGCAGGATTGCCCGGGTTGTCCGCCTCCATGATGATGACCACGTCACGCTTCTCCTCCTGGGCCAGGCAGACGGGACACGGCATGCTCTCGCCCCGGGGATGCACAACATCCACGATATGTCTGCCCACGGCGGCTTCCGGCGTGGTGCCGGTCAAGCAGTAAAACGTTTTGTTGGCCCGGAGCAGATGCCGATCCGGGTCAAGAAGGTAGATGGCATCATCAGAGGCGTCCATGGCCGCGGCCCATTCCGTTCTCGATTGTTCGATGGCCAGTTCCGCCTGTCGGCGTTCACTGATGTTCCTGGCGATACCGAGGATGACCGGCCAGCTGTCCACTTCCAGCCGGCCGATGTGGACCTCCACCGGAAAGATGGAGCCGTCCCGCCGTTGCTGGCTGCTTGCCAGCATGATCGTGTTGTCGGCGGACAGCTTTTCCAGCAGTGCCTCCCAGTGGCCGCCCCCGGTCAGGGTCGTGTCCACATCGGCCACGGACATGGTGAGCAGCTCTTCCCGCTCATAGCCCAGCGACCGGCACGCCTCCCTGTTGACATCAATGAACCGCCCGTCCGTATCGCAGACAAAGATGGCGTCCGTGGCGCGATTCAGCAGGGTGCGGAATTTCTTTTCGCTGAGGCGCAGGATGGCGGAGATGCGGGCCTGCTCCTCCAGGTAGCGGTTCATCAGCCAGTAGAGGAGCAGGGCCGTGATCAAGACATAAAACCAGCCCTTGTACGTCGAAATGCGGGTAAACAGCTCCGCATCGTCAACAAAGGAGAGCAGAATTCTGTCCGACAGCAGAATCCACAGGGCACCGCACAGCACATAGATCAACGTGATCCTGCGGGAAGCCGTGAATTCCGGAATGAATCTTTTTTTGTTCATGAAGGACTGATCCCCGTTGGCATGAAGTCTGGAGTGAGGAGTCAGGAGTTAGGAGACAGGAGTTAGGAGACAGGAGACAGAAGTCAGAATACCGGCATGCTTTTTTATTGAAAGTCTCTTTCCTGTGTTGTTGGGCAAAAGTCGCGGGAGCGGGACTTTTTCAGTCTCCTCCCCTTTCAAGGGGGAGGCCGGGAGGGGGATGGGCTACCCCATCCCCACCCTGACCCTCCCCTTGAAGGGGAGGGAAAACATCTACGCCTCCGAGACGGGAACAACGAACCATAAAAGTCCCCGCTCCTACGACCCTGGCTCCTAACTCCTGGCTCCTGTCGCCTGGCTCCTGACTCCTCACTCCTCACTCCTCACTCCTCACTCCTCACTCCTCACTCCTCACTCCTAACACAGCATAGCACATGCAGCGGCAAGAAGGGAAAGATGAAAAAAATTATCCGTACAGAAATGCGGCCCAACTCCGCGGGATGAAGGGGTTATTTCTGGGCCGCGCCGAGCTATGCCAGGCGCTCCAGGGATTGCAGATACTCTTCGGAGCGGTCGAGGTAAAAGGAAAGGGCCCGGGAGAACTTCTTGCCCAGTATGCCGTCGACAAACAGCTGGCTGATCTCCCGCTGCTGGGCCAGAATGCGCTGGGAGGCGATGAGGATCCGCCGCTCCTCGGGCGACATGGCCCGCATGATCGCGGCAAGGGTGCTGGCGGCCCGGGGCTGGTACATCCAGATGTACAGCAGATCCAGGGCATTGATGATGACGATTTTTCCCAACTCCGGCTTCTTTGCCGCGATGGCCGGCATGAATTCCCTGGGCGACTCGAGCATGGCGAGCACGTCCGCCTCCGGGAAAAGGGTTTCCAGGGCGGCATAGGTTTCAAATACCTGACCGATCTTGGCTGAATAATCCATGGAGCGGAAACGGATGTTGTTGAACCGGTCGGCCAGTCCCTCGATAAAGCCGGCCACGCAGTCCGAGGCCAGCTTGGAAATCACTGCGGCCCACTTCTGCAGCACGTCGCTGACCGCGGCCACGTCGGCCCCGCCCATCATCCAGCCGATAACGCCGTTGAACAGAATCGCCAGCGGAATGGAGAGAATGCTGCGGAAAAAATTGGCGTAGGCCGCGCCCTGGGGCAGCCCGCGAAAGATATTATGACCCGAGATGTAGATGCCGTTGGCCAGGGCCATGACGGAATAGAGGGTGACCGGGCTGGTGCCGGCGGTAATGCCGAACATCCGGTCCAGGATCAGGGTCTTGACCAGCAGATCCAGCAGCGGCACGGAAAAGCCGGTGAACAGCAGGGAGTACGAGAGCCTGTCCCAGCTCACATATTCTTTCCACTTCAGCAGCGGCGAGCGGCTGATGCCGCCGGCGCCGAGCACCAACTGGATGATATTTCTGAGCCCGGTGATGCCGAACCAGATGAAGGCCCCGAAATAGGCGAGGAACCACCAGTCCTTGGTCAGGGCGAAGGTGGCAAAGGCCGGCACGAAGCCGATCAGGATCTTGAGCCCGTTTTTCAGATAGCTGTTCAGGCAGTGCAGCGGAATTCTGGGCGGCGCGGTCCCCTCCTCTCCGCCCTGCAGGGTCAGGCCGTTGTCCTGTCCGGTCTGGATCCAGCCCAGGGTGGCCACGTTGCCGGTGGGCTCCATATGGGTGGAGTAGGCCTGCACCACCCAGTCCCGGTGCCGTTCGTAGCCGAAGTGCAGCCCGGATAAAACAGGCATCAGGGTGCACGGCAGGGTCACAAGGGCACTCTCATAGTTCCAGGCGGCGTCCCTGCGGCCCCAGTGAAAGGTATGGCTGCTTCTGGGAAAATAGGTCACCTGCAGATGGGCGGCAATGCGCACGGGGATGTTCCAGCGGGTGGGCTGCTCCTTGCGTTCCAGACGTTTCTGCGCCCGGCGCGGCAGGGTATCCTTCATGACCAGCCCCATGCCGTAGCGGTGCCGGGAGCTGCCGGTGGAGTCGCTGCCGATGCGGGACTTGAGAGGAGAATTCCGGTAAAATCCCTGCAGGGTCGGCATGGCATGCAGGATGTCGGTCAGTTTTTTACGCCGCTGCTCAGGATCCCCGGCCGGCGGCACCGACTCGCCGACATCGCGGATGATCTTCAGGATCACCTGTTTCAGATGAATCACATTGCCCTGGTTGATGGCCAGCTGCAGCTCGTTGATCTCGGCATTGCGCCCGGCCCTGCCGGTGGTGTAGTCCTTGAGGTTGAAAATCTCCAGGTGGGTGATCCTGCCCCGGCAGTCATAGATGAGTTCCAGCACATCGGCGGCGCTGAGTTCGCTCAGGTTCAAGGTGACGCGGGAGCCGGCATGGAGGCTGTCCAGACTGCCGAGGAGTTCCTCGGGCGAGAGCCGGAGCATGGCCGGCACGGACGGATCCGCATGGGGCGCAAACGGATTGTAGATGCCGGGATTTTTGTCCGGCTGCAGAAAACTCTCGATAATGGCATCCGGGTCCAGGGTGTTCATGATGTCAACGGCATGGGTGATGCGCAGCCGCTCATCCTGGTCGGCCCGGCCCCAGATCTCGCGGAACCCCGCCACCACCTCCCGCATGGCGGGCAGCATATGGTTGTAGATGAACTTGCCGAGATGCAGCAGAGAGGGCTGGCCGGAGCCGACAAAGGCGATGAAATCGTCCCGGTCAAAGGGGGCAAGGTTGATGCCGTATGCCTCGTTGATCACCCCCAGGTGCCGCTTGTTGAACTCGTTGAACACCTCGATCACATACCGCTGCTGGTATTCGGAAACCTTGCGGCCTTCGTCCATGCAGGCCTTGGCCGGGCCCTCCCTGAAAAAATTGAGGAAGTCCTGCTTGTCCGCGAAGCCGCGCGGCGTCCAGATGAGCTTGATGTAGCGGCCGCGGAACCGGGCGGAAAATTCGATGCCGATCCTGACCGTGATGCCCATGACCTCGGCCGACTCCAGCAGTTCGGCGGCCACCTCGATATTGATGTAATTGTAATAGATCACCGTCAGCCGCCGGATGCCCTTGATCCAGGCGTCCATGATCAGATGGGTCGGCGACTTGCGGCCTTTGGTGTTGGCGTCGTGCACATGGTCGTCAAAGGCGATCTGATTCCATTCCTCCGGCATCTCGATCAGATGGTACTTGTGCAGCTGGTTGCGGATAAAGCGGGGTTTGCCGAAGGTGGCGGTGCGGAAATCGCGGGCCAGCTCAAGCTGCCGCACATAATTGTCCTGGGAGCGGACCAGCTCCTTCATGATCTCGAGCAGCACCCTGGCCGTATTGCGGCGCAGCGTGCTCTGGGCACTGCACAGCACCTCGTCGCGCAGGCAGCGAAGGGCGTTCTGCCTGTCCCCCGCCTTGCCCGCCTCCAGGGAACCGAGGAGATGGATGACTGCGTAGGCGATGCGCAGCCCCATGGTGGCAGTCATCTCCTTGATACCGTGCGGATGGAGATAGGGGATCAGCAGGTTCTTGATGAGGGCGCGTGATTCATCCCGGTTCAGAACGTCATTGACGATATTGAGCAGAACATAGTCATTCTCGTCGAAATAGAGTCGCGAAATTTTGTTATGAGTAATTAATGCCACAGTGCGCAGAATAAGGATAAGGTTGCTCTTGTTCCCATCAGTCCACCGGCGCAGCCCGCTTCGGGTACTACTCCGTATATGCTCTTTGATATCTTATCTCTGCGTATCGGGCAATATTTAAATAGAGTGAGAAAGAAGAAGGGAGGCGTGAGAAGAGAAAACGAGGAGGACCATCTCAGAGGGCGGCGACCACCTTTTCCACATCCTCGACCAGCTCGTCAACCGTGTCATACCAGACGCTGGCGCCCTGGGAGAAATGCATGAAGATATTGTTCATCTCCACCGGAATATAGGGAAAGAGCTTTCTGAGATTGACCACCCGGTTGCGCGACAGCAGGGAAAAATCCTCAGGGGTGACGGTATCCAGCACCTTGCGGCCGAACTCGGGCGCGTCGCAGATTTCCTTGGGATGGTAATTTCCCCTGGCCACCAGATACATGAGCAGGTTGCCCAGCTCGAACAGATCCAGGGCAAAGGGCCGCTCCGGCAGGTAGAATTCATAGTCGAAATCGATCCAGCGGAACGTGCCGGTGCCGTACTCGACCAGGATATGGTCGCGGCGGATATCGCCATGGCGGAAGCCGGCCTGGTGCAGAAAGCTGATCGCTTTGGCGCATTCGACATATTCCCGCAGGATGCCGGGCAGATGCTCGCTGAAATATTCCTCATGGGAACATTCATGGCGATAGATGTGTTTATCAAGCCGACGGCCGCTGATGATATCCAGAATGCGCACCAGGTTGCCGGCCTCATCCTCCACGGCCCGCCCCTTCATGAAGCGGTAATGGTTTTCGGTCAGCTCCAGGATTCTCGCCTCTTTTTCCGGGCTCCGGTAACAGGGAATGGTGAAGCTGCCCACGGAAACGGAAAAGACCTCATGGAACACCAGCTTCAGAATATGCGATACCCCGCTTTCCAGGTCAACGACCTTGGGCACCCACTGCTTGGGCTGGTCATCCACCCCGAACCGGCCTTCCACGGTATGGCCGGTCACCAGAAAATAGCGGTTATCCGCCATAATGATGTCGCCGAAGTCAATGGAGCTGAAATTGGAGGTGTCGGTATAGACCCGCGGCGGGCGCCGGATCGAACTGCTGGCCGGGTGATTCTTGAACAGGGCAACGATATGGGCGGGGAGGTCCGCAAGGGTTTTATTCATTCAGCCGACAACCCAGACGGTGAAATCATGGCTTTCCCGGAGCACCGCATTGGAGACGCTGCCGAACAGAAATTCCTCGGCCTTGGAAATGCCCCGCTTGCCGAGCACCACGGTGCCGAAGCCGCCCTCTTTCTGCACCTGCAGGATTGTTTTGCTGAACGTCTTGCCGGTGGCCATCAGACAGGAGGTGATGATCCTGCTCCCCGCTATGGCGTGCGCGGCAAGCACCTCGCTGGCCCGGCCGAACACCAGGCGGGCCGCACTCTCCTTTTCTTCCCTGTATTCCTGCAGGGTATGCTTTTCGGTAAAATAGTAGGGCGGCGGTTCCGGATAGACATGCAGCAGACAGATCTCCGCCCTGTCAATCCCGCCGACCACCTCGCCCACATAGTTCAGGACCCGCTCGGAAAGACTGCTGTCATCCACTGCCACCAGAATTTTATGCCAGTCTGCCATTGGTTCACCCGGTTTCCGTCAGAATCTCTCTTCCTTTTCATCCATCATGCCGTAGCTCTTTTCCACACTCTTGATCAGTTCAAACATGGTCTGATGGGTCACGGCCGCCACGCCGTTGCGTTTGCCGTAGCGGTACAGGATGCCGTTCAAGGCGTCAACCTCGGTTTTTCTCTGGTTGATGATATCCTGCAGCATGGGGGAAAGATGGTTGAAGGTCCGGCGGCAGGTGGCGAGCAGCATGGCATAGAGGTCCGTGGTGCCGAGCACGATGCCGCAGGCGTCGGCGATTTCCTCGCCTTCGTCCACCAGCCGCTTCAGCAGGGAAATGGACTCCAGCCCCTCGATGAGATGGCCGTTGCGCTGCCGCACCACCGCTGATACGGAATTAATGGCGGCATGGACAATCACCTTGCACCACATGCGGCTGATAATGTCCTGCACCGGCTCCGTTTCAATGGCGCATTTGTTCAGCATGCCGCTGATCTTCTGCAGCCTGGGGCTTATCGTGCCGTCGTATTCGCCGATTTTGGTCTTGCCGACGCCGTCGTTCACCACCAGTCCGGGACCCAGGGCCGTGGCCGCCATATTGGTAAAGCCGGCGATGATGTTTTTGCGCTCCACCACCCGGCCCATTACCTCAAGATGGCCAAGACCGTTCAGCAGGGCCACCACCGGCGAGTCATCAGTGACCAGATGGGAAACCCCGAGGATGGCCTCATACACATGATAGGACTTGACGGCCATGACCAGCAGATCGCACGCCGCAATCGCCCCGCCGCTGTCCGTGGCCCGGGCCGGATAATAGTCGATCTTCTCCGGCGCCACATTTTCATGCACCGTAACGCCGATGCCTTTTTCATTGATGGCGGCTACGACTTCGCGGTCCAGTTCGACAAACCAGACATCCTCACCGCCCTTGGCCAGCAATGCCCCGAACAACCGGCCCAAGGCCCCTGCTCCGACAATGACTATCTTCATCGCAATACCCGGTTAACGTTGCTGTTTTCTCTGCGCGTCGTTGTTTTTCCCGCGTCTTTTCTTTTTCTCATCTGAACATACCGGAGAAACGCTGTCAAACGAAAATCCGCCGTAAAATCGGGTGCGGCAATTCGTCGCGGCATCACCCCCCTACTCTCCTTTATCGATCACTCCCCACCTGCCGTCCGGGGTGATCTCGAAGTCCGCGCCCAGATCGGCATTGCTGTCGCCGCCGACCCAGACCTGGAAACGGCCGGGCTCAAGGACCTCATGACCATTGTCATCCAGATAAGAAACTTCCTGCGGGCCGAGTCTGAACAGAATGGTTTTGCTCTGGCCGGCCTCAAGAAAGACGCGCTCGAATCCTTTCAGTTCCCTGACAGGGCGCGCGACACTGGCGACCACATCCCGCACGTAACATTGGGCGACGGTCGTCCCGGCCCTGTCGCCGGTGTTCGTCACCTGGGCGGTCACGACGATTTCCGGTATTTGCGGATCCGCAGTCGCACACAGATTGCCGTATGTGAAGGTCGTATACGACAATCCGAAGCCGAACGGAAACAGCGGGGAGTCGAGTGCGTCGATGTAACGGGAATGCCGGCGGCTGTTCCGAGGCAACGGCCTGCCGGTGGAACGATGGTTGTAATAAAGCGGGATCTGCCCGGTGGACCGCGGAAAGGTGATGGGCAGCCGCCCGGACGGATTCACATCCCCGAAAAGGATGTCGGTCACCCCCAGACCGCCGGTAATGCCCGGATGCCACGCGAACAGGACGGCGTCGGCCCAGTCCATCACCCGGGTGAGATTCAGCGGCCGGCCACCGAACACAACGGCGACTATCGGGATTGCCATGCGGCGGGCCGACTCTACCAGCGCCTCCTGGCCGGCGGGCAGATCGATGGTGGTCGTGCAGTTATCCTCGCCGGAGCGGCCCTCCGATTCGCCGATAGCAAGGATCATCACATCGCTTGCCCGGGCCAGTTTCACGGCATCATCGACCAATTCATAATGGTGGAGCCGGGTTTCGGCCCCCAGCCGGCCGGTGATGGCCTCTTTCAGTGTCGTCACCTCTTCATCCCGCCCGTCGATGGTCCAGCAGCCGAAGAGCTCCTTGCGCCTGTCGGCAAGCGGCCCACCCAGACAGATGGTAAGATGGTCGGCGCGGAGCGGCAGGACGCCGTTATTTTTTAACAGGACCATGCTGTCGGCGGCCAATCGGCGCATAACGGCAAGCGATTCGGGCAAGAGGTGGACAGCATGTGATGCATCCGCATCAACATACGGGCTCTCGAAAAGACCGAGGGCGAACTTTATCCGCAGCACCCGGCGAACGGCATCGTCCAGACGTTCCTCGGAGAATTTGCCGGACTGGACCAGGTCGGGAAGGTTGTTCAGGTACACCATCGAGCACATGTCCATATCCACCCCGGCTCCGCAGCCCAATTCGGCGGCATGTCCGGCGTCGGCGGCAATGCCGTGGTTGGTCAATTCCCACACCGCCCCCCAGTCGGAAACGACAAAGCCGCCGAACCCCCATTGTTCTTTCAGCACTTCGGTGAGCAGATACCGATGGGCGGAGAGCGGGATGCCGCCGATATCATGAAAGGCGCTCATCACGGTGCCGCACCCGGATTGTATCGCCGCTTTGAAGGTTGCCAGATAGACGTTGTGCAGCGTCTGTCGTGTGATTTCGGTGGTGTTGTAATCGCGCCCGCCTTCCGCCGCACCGTAGCCGACAAAATGCTTGGCGCAGGCAACGACGCGATCAACAGGAAACCGCTCGGGGATCGCGTCCTGATCGTTGCCTTGAAAACCCCGCACCGCGGCTGCGGCCAGTTTCCCCGCCAGAAAGGGGTCTTCGCCGAAGCCCTCGGCGACCCGCCCCCAGCGCGGGTCACGGGCGATATCCAGCATGGGCGAAAAGGCCCAATGGACACCATCGGCCCGCGCTTCTCTGGCGGCAATGGTGTTGGCGGCCTGAACCAGTTCGGGCGACCAGGCGGCGGCCATCCCGAGAGGAATAGGGGCAACGGTGCGATAGCCGTGAATCACATCCCGTCCGAAGATCAGCGGGATTCCCAAGCGGGATTCGGTGACCGCAATCTTCTGGACTTCGTTGTAGCGCCTGGCAAAAATCCGTTCCTGGGGGCTATTGCCGGCCGTGGGGCTGCCGGCCAGAAGATCGGAACCGATCTCACCTTTGCGAACCATGTCATAATGTTCCGGACCGAGATTGAACCACTGATTCAGCTGGCCGGCTTTTTCCTTCAAGGTCATGCGGCCGAGCAGATCTTCGATACGCTCCGAAACGGTCAGCGCCGGGTTTTTATATGCAGGAATGGTCATGGGAACAACTCCTTCAATTTTTGATTTACCCTCAGAGAGATGGAAATTATTAATTTACCGTTTTAGGTTACTGTAGGAGCGGGCCATGCCCGCGACCTTCGGCATTGCGGCTGTCTCTATCGCGGGCATGGCCCGCTCCTACATCCCTGCCTGCACAATAAGACAGACAAGGACTTTCATATAAACGACATCCCCGTCAAGCGAGGACTAAACAGAGTGCCGGAATGCCGATTAATTCGTACGGTTTCACATCGTTCATGCGACTATTGCCAATGGGGCACATAGTATCCGAAACTCTACTGCGGAAGATTGACGCTAATCAGCTCTTATAATGGAGATTACACTACTTTTTGCGGCGTGGAAATGTAAACATTTGTATGTTATAGGTGAGATTTAATGAATGCTGAAGCCGATGCGGGCTGTGGCGCCGGGATATGGCCGGCGCTCAGCGGAGCAACGTCACCCCACTCTTGGAATCATGAATCCAAATGATTGAATCAAAACATTTTTTTATTGAATTTCTTCGCCTGACAAAGCTTTTCTGGTATTCTAGTCGAAAGCTGAAAATTCGGGGCAGCACATTCTTCCTGGCGACCCTGACCATCGGACAAATGATCATGGCCGTGGTTCTTACAAAGTGGAGTGCGGGGCTGTTCAACGCCCTGGAGCAGCATTCGATGAAAGGTCTTATGACGCAAGTCGGGATGCTGGCGATCCTCCTTGTCATCGACATGTCCCTGACCTCAACGCATCTGGTCGTAAAAAGAAATCTGACGTTTTATTGGCGCGACTGGCTGACGGAACATGTATATTCCCGCTGGATGAAGGCCGGCAATCAATATTTGATTTCCTTCCTGCCGGGCGAGCACGACAATCCGGATGGCCGGATCGCCGAGGACTGCCGGATCGCAACCGAGTCTGCAATCTCCTTGGGCCACTCGCTTTTTTACTGCATTCTTCTGCTGATCGGCTTTACGCAGGTGCTCTGGTCCCGTTCCGGGGTGGTGACCCTCGACCTGGGATTCGCCCGGATCCCCATCTATGGGCATCTGGTCTGGATCGCAATCATCTACACGGCGTTGGCTTCCTGTCTTGGCTGGTTGGTAAACCGGCCCATTACCAAAACCACCGATGCCAAGCAGACGGCGGAAGCCCGATTTCGCTCCGGTCTGCTGGAAGCGCACGAGAACAACCAGGCCATTGCGCTGATTCATGCCGAACCATACGAACGGCATCATTTCCATGAGCTCTTCCGCAAGATACGTGTGGTGTGGGACATACAAACCAAGGTGTGGAGAAACATCCTGCTGTTCGGCTCCTGTTATGGCGGCATCAACCTGGCCTTTCCAATCCTGATTTCCGCTCCCCGCTATATCCTGGGACAAATTACGCTGGGCACCCTGATGCAATCCGCCCAAGCCTTTCAGCAAATGACCGGCGCCCTTTCCTGGCCGGTCAACACCGCGGGTGCGATCGCCGAATGGCGCGCCTCGGTGGAACGTGTCTTGAGTCTGCTGCATGTGCTGGATACTTTAGAGATGGAGCTTGCCCGTCCGGATCATTGGATCAAGGTAAAGACCGGCGATCAACCGATATTGGCCTTTCGCAATCTCACCATCACCAAATACGACGGGCGGGTATTGGCCCAGAATATCAACATGGAGATCGGCAAGGGCGAACATGTGCTGATCACCGGCAATACAGGCACCGGGGCAAAGCTGCTTCGCGCCATCGCCGGAATCCGGCCCTGGGGCAGCGGCGTCATCGAACTCCCCAGCAAGGGCCGTCTTTTCTTCATGCCGGACCGGCCGCATCTTCCCACCGGCATCCTCCGTCACGCCATCTGTTACCCCTCCTCCCGCCGGATCTTTTCCAAAGAACAGATCGAGCAGGCATTGCGGGCGGCGGGCCTTGAATATATGATCGACCAACTCGATCAGAAGGACAAATGGGCACAGACTCTGGCGAGGGAAGAACAACAACGATTGGGCATGGCACGACTGCTGCTCAACCGGCCGGAATGGATATTCCTGCAGGATGCCTTCGGCTCCCTGGAGCCTCAGGAAGAGGAACGGATGCTTCGCCTGATCCATGAGCAGCTCCCCGATGCCACGCTACTCGCGATTTCCCGTATGCCCAACAGCGCCTCTTTCTACTCACGCCGTTTGGCCCTGTAAGCCGTTGTAAATAAATAGCTGTTACATTCTCAAATCATAAGCGGTACTCTTTTCAGTACCCCCTTGAGGGGTATAAGGGGCCGTAACGAAATGATTGGAAATGGAGCCTCTTGCAAAATGCGGGATTTATCTTTTTCGTCATGCCGGAGGGGTTTTTATCCGGCATCCAGTCTCTTGTTGTCACGCCGGAAAACTGGATTCCGGCTCAACACACTGCCGGAATGACGTCGTGCAGGTCATGGCTGTTGATTCCAGGAATGAACGGTTGACTCATTTTGCAAGGGGCTCAATGTAATGGCTATTTCGTAACGGCCCCTAAAACCTTTTTTCGCATGGAGACCTCCCCTGGCTGACGCAACGGACTATAAAAACGACACCACGCCCGTCATCAGGAAACTGCGCGGTGTTAATCTCGGCGGCTGGCTGGTGCTTGAAAAATGGATCACCCCCAGTCTGTTCGAAGGGCTGCAGGCCGTGGATGAGACAACCTACTGTGTCGAGCTGGGCGAGGCCGAGGCGACACGACGCCTGCACCATCACTGGAATACAGACATCACCCGCAAGGACTTTGCGTGGCTGCAACGTGCCGGCATCAATGCCGTCCGCCTGCCGGTCGGCCACTGGCTGTTCGGCAAGGACTACCCCTATCATCGCAGCTACCGCGAGGCGCGCTACCCTTACGTGGCGGGGGGGCTCAAGATCGTCGACAAGGTCTTCCGCTGGGCCGGGGAACTCGGTCTGGGGGTGATTCTCGACCTCCATGCCGCGCCGGGCTGCCAGAACGGCTTCGATAACGGCGGTATCGCCGGTGTTTGCGAGTGGCATACCAACGAGGAATACATCCGGTTCTCCCTGGATGTCCTGGAGCGCCTGGCACAGCGATACTCCGCTCATCCGGCGCTGTACGGCATCCAGGTGCTCAACGAGCCGAGCTGGCAGATTCCCACCGACCTGCTGAAGCGTTTCACCACCGACGCCTATCACCGCATCCGACGCCATTGCCCGCCCGAGCAGGTTACGGTGGTTTTCAGCGACGGTTTCCGCGACTGGCGGGAATATAAAGGCTTCCTCCAGGAGCCGGAGTTCCGCAACGTGGCCCTTGATATCCACCGCTATCAATGTTTCGAAAAAAGCGACGTGGATATGGACATCTTCGGCCATATTCGAAAGAGTGCCGTGAACCTGCGCAGCGAGGCGGACGAGATCATCCGTGAGTCGGGCTATCAGGTTTACTGCGGCGAATGGAGCCTGGGAATGACTCTGAAGATGGTTGCCCTTTGGTCGGAACAGACTTTCAACCATGCGCTGAAGGAAATGGACGAGTTCCAGATGTCGGCCGCCTATCGGGGTTTCGCCGCAGCCCAGTTGCTGAGCTTCGAAAAATACGCAGGCTGGTTCTTCTGGACCTATCGCACCGAGACCAGACCGGAATGGAGCTATCGGGATTGCGTGGAGCAGGGGCTCATTCCGGACATGGGCAAACCGAGACAGTTCACCCGAATACATGTGCTTCTGGAAGAGGCCAAAAATGAATCGTGACCGAATCCGCTCCGGCCTGGCTTCCTGAAATCCCCGGCAGCAGGAGCCGGGCCACCATTTTTTATTGCCTATAAAACTTCCGTTTCCAAGCCCCGACGGTGTAGGCGCTAACCGGCCGTCCGTTTTTGGGCGGTCCGAGTTGAGCGCCTGGTTGGGGGATTTGTCTTTGCAATCTGTTCTCTGCTGATGTCCAGCAGCGCTTCGGGATGCAAGGATGCCAGACGCAATAGTACACGTGCCGGGCCTTCAGGTTTGCGACGGCCTTGCTCCCAGTTACGCAAGGTGCCAACGCTTATACCCACAAGGTTAGCAAACTTATCTTGCGAAAGACCGAACTGCTCACGCAGGGCGCGCACTTCAGTCTCAGGAAATTCAAAAGTGCGGGACGGCGGCATTGAGCCCTTCATAATTGCCGCTCCCTGTTTCACGCTTTCCAGCAGTTCCTGAAATAGTTCATCTTTCATGATACTCCTCCTCAACGACCTTCTTGAGCTGCTTAAGTTGGTCGGGTGTTAAATTGCCCTGAACATTCTTTGGATAAATGAATAGGAGTAGAATAGTACCCCGTGCTGTAAACCAGTAATAGATCACCCGCAGCCCACCGCGTTTGCCGCGCCCTTCTGCTGCCCAGCGCAATTTGCGGAGTCCGGCGCTGCCGGGAATGACCTTTCCAGCATCAGGTCGTGCCAGCAACATGTTCTGGAACAGTCGATACTCTTCATCCGAAAGGGAAGAGAGAAGCTGTCTGGTGAATATGGGAGTTTCAACTATGACCATAAATTTATTATAAGTCAATGGCGTAGTTGTGTCAAGTGGGGATCTGGGGTGTTATCCTATGAATTCAATGAACTTTTCACCTAACCTCGGGAAGAAGATTGTACCGCCTCCTTGCTTCGAAAAGCCACTGAAGCCATCTTTGCCGATCCTTGGGAAATTTTAAAAGAAATTCCCGTTTATGGCACCGATGGTTATATGCCAGACATAACCAGGAAGATAATGACGATTGGCTCTTGCCATACCAACATCACTTAAAACTAAAACGCGCGTTTTCCCCCCAAAAAAACCATTATAGCCCTGAAATTGATCATTTTTCATACACGATATCGTTACATATCAACTGGTTATCTTGGTCCGACCCCATCCCT
>JACQYM010000201.1 GCA_016208225.1 Deltaproteobacteria bacterium
GCCTGCAGCCCCTCCACCCACGCCCCCATCTTCCAGGATATGCTGCGGACCGCCGGCCTCAACAAGTATCTCTTTGAGATGGCCAACATCCGCAACCAGAATTCCTGGGTGCACGCCAAGGAACCGGCCAAGGCAACCGCCAAGGCCAACGACCTGATCCGCATGGCAGTGGCCAAGGTATCGCCCCAGATACCGCTGCGCCAGCTTGCCGTACCGGTCACCCAGGCGGCCCTCGTCATCGGCGGCGGTCTTGCCGGCATGAACTCGGCCCTCAATCTGGCTGACCAGGGTTTAGCCGTCCATCTGGTGGAAAAAAATGATCAGCTCGGCGGTTTTGCCCGCATGCTGGACCATACCTGGAAGGGCAACGAAATCAAACCGCAGCTTGCCATGATGACGACCCGCATCCTGAACCACCCCAATATCGATCTCTATATGCAGAGCGAGGTGAGCGAGGTGGAAGGCTATATCGGCAATTTCCGCACCACCCTGCGGGACAAGGCGGGCAAGACCACGGTGATCGACCATGGCGCCGGTATTGTCGCCACCGGCGGCAAACGGTACCGCCCCGTGAAGGAATACGGCTAC
This sequence comes from Deltaproteobacteria bacterium, assembly GCA_016208225.1. Lineage (GTDB taxonomy): Bacteria > Desulfobacterota > Desulfobulbia > Desulfobulbales > SURF-16 > SURF-16. Next base: position 589 of record JACQYM010000201.1, read on the forward strand.
GGGGAAATCAAGGGGGTCTACACCGGCATTGAATTTGATGTGCTGCGCAAGGCCGGGGACATCAATGTCAAAGAGGCGAAAACCTTTGTCTTCATCCAGTGCGTCGGCTCCCGGCAGAAGGACAGGCAGTACTGTTCCAAGGTGTGCTGCACCCACTCGGTCCAGTCCGCCATCCGGCTCAAAAAGGAGGACGCGAACCGCAAGGTCTATATCCTCTATCGCGACATGCGCACCTATGGCGAGCGGGAAGCGCTTTACAAGGAAGCCAGGCAGCTTGGCGTTGTCTTTATCAATTACGAACTGCACGGCAAACCGCTGGTCAAGCATGACATGAAGGGTATTCAGGTGGAAGTGTGGGACCATGTGCTGCATCGCCCGTTGTTTATCGATGCCGATGTGGTGGTGCTGGCCGAGGCGATTCTCGCCAATCCGGATGCCAGGAAGATTTCCCAGCTCTTCAAGATCCCGGTGGACGGCGACGGCTTCTTCCAGGAGGCCCATGCCAAACTGCGGCCGGTGGATTTTGTGACGGACGGCATGTTTGTCGCCGGCCTGGCCCACTATCCCAAACCGGTGGAGGAATCAATTGCCCAGGCCCTGGCCGCCTCTTCGCGGGCCGCCACCCTGCTCTCCAAGCAGTCGATCACCCTGGAGGCGATCAAGGCCACCGTTGATGAGAACAACTGCGACGGCTGCGCCCTGTGCCTGGACGTCTGTCCCTACTCGGCCATCAGCATGGTGGAAAGCACGGATGACGCCGGCAAAATCTCGCGCCGCATTGACATCAACAAGGCGCAGTGCAAGGGATGCGGGCTCTGTCAGGGCACATGTCCCAAACGGGGCGTCTTTGTGGCCGGTTTCACCCTGGAGCAGATCAACAATCAGGTCGCCGCCGCCCTGGCGGAGGTGTGAGGTGAGCGGTTTACGGTTTACGGTTGACAGTTGACGGTCAAACCCGGCAGCTGTCAGCCCCCGTGAACCCGCAAAAAATCTGCCGCGAAAAAAACAGAGGCGTGAGGTTGACGGTTTAAGGAAAACACCTTGCTCTAAACCGTAAACCGTAAACCGGCAACCGTAAACCGGGACCGGCAACGAAGTCCTCAAACATACGATCATACGATCATGAAAAGGAGCCAAACATGAGTTATGAACCTAAAATAATCGCCTTCTGCTGCAACTGGTGCTCGTATGCCGCGGCGGACCTGGCCGGCATCTCCCGCATGCAGTATCCGAGCAATATCCGTATTGTCCGGGTGATGTGCTCGGGCATGGTCCATCCGGAAACAGTGCTGCAGGCCTTTCATCTCGGCGCCGACGGCATCATGGTCCTCGGCTGACACCTTGGCGAATGTCATTACCTGGATGGTAATTATAAGGCTATGGCCCGCTCGGAGATGATCACCTCTCTGCTGGATGATTTCGGCATCGACCCGCAGCGGTTTCAGATAACCTGGGTATCATCGGCGGAACCGGACAAGTTTGTTGCCGCGGTCAAGCAGGTGACGGAACGAGTGAAAAATCTCGGCCCCCACAAAAGCGGAGCTGCGCAGGCAGCGTAACCAAGGAGGTTGAAATGGCTGTACGAATTGCGGAAGAATGGCTGCACTCCTGTTCCGGCTGTGAGATCGCCATACTCAATATCGGTGAACCCCTTGTTGAGTTGCTGTCGGTCCTTGAGTTTGTTCATATTCCCGTGCTCATGGACCACAAGTATTATGGGCAGCTGGGCGACAAAACAGAGCTTTCGATCCCGGAAGCCGATGTGGGCATCGTTTCCGGCGGGGTTGCCAACGAAGAGCATGTGGAAGTTCTGGAGGAGATGCGCCGGAAATGCAAGATCCTCATTGCCCTCGGCACCTGCGCCACCCACGGCGGGCTGCCCGCCCTGCTGAACAACTGGGACGTCACGGAAGCCCACAAGCAGATTTACCAGACGCCCACCACGGATGCCTGTGCCGTGCCGGACCAGCATGTGCCGAAGCCGCTGGACCGGGTCTATGCGGTGGATGAAAAGGTCAAAGTCGATCTGATGATTCCGGGCTGCCCCCCCAACTCGGAGCATATTGCCGCGGCGATTGTCGCCCTGCTCAACGGAGAAGAGATCAAGCTGCCGCGGAAAAGCGTGTGCGACACCTGCCCCACCGAGAGAAAAGGCAAGGGTGACGTCAAGCAGGTCAGGCGTTTTCTGGAAAATGCCGCTTTTGCGGCCGATGAACCCATCGACAAA
>JACQYM010000202.1 GCA_016208225.1 Deltaproteobacteria bacterium
GCGCACCGCTTCATTTTTGGCGGCAGCGGCGGCAGGCAGGGCCTCCTGCCCGCCTTCCTTGACCAGGAAAGGCGTGGCCGGCTGATTTCCCGCCTTACTTTCGGCAAGGGCTGCCTCTTCTCCTTCCCCGGGGCCGGCGGCGAAACCACCGGCGTTCAAATCCGTCCCATCATCTCCGCCTGTCGCTGCGCCGAATTTTTCATCCATGCCCTTGACCCATTCGGTAAAATCATCGCCAAGGGTTTCTTCTTCCGCCAGTCTGTTTTCTTCCAGCTGATTGTTCTCAACCTTGACCCGGGCCAGGTCGGCAAGCTCCTGCAGTTTCTGGAAAATGGCGGTGACCGATTCTTCCACCACCGGGGTCCAGCCGACCCCCTGATTTTCGAAACCCGACTGGGAAACAATCTTCTGCAGGTCCGTCAGAAAGGCCGGCAGGTCAACCTTGGGCTGGCTGTCACGCACTCCGGCTATGGCATCCCGCAGTATATTCTGCAGCCTTTCCAGGCTGAGCTGCACCGGCTGCCCCGCCTCTCCCTGTCCCAACACCTGGTTTAAGAACTTTTCCGGCAGCAGCTCATTCTGCTTTTCCAGGGTCAGCCCGGCCTCGGCCAGGATATTCTGCAGCTGTTCCGCCTCCCAGTCCGTCAGGGTAACCGGCGCAAACTCTTCCGCCTTCACCCCTTCTTCAAGTCCCTGCAGCAGTTTCTCCAGATCAAGCTCGCCATCGCTGGTCACCGCCTGGGCGGAGAGTTGGGCCAGGGCTTCCTGGGAAAAACCCATTTTGGTCAGCACTGCTTCCAGCATGGGTAGTTCCGACTCCGGCACCGTAATAGGGGCTGCTTCACCCGCCTCCTGGAAATAACTGGTCAGGGCCGCAAAGAAATCGGAGAGATTTATTTTATTGTCCTCGGTGGCGAACTGCTGCATGAACCGGGAAAAATCTGCCTCACTCATGCCGGCGTTGGCGGCAAACTGCTGCAGCACTTCGGTACCGGCCAAATCAGCCTGCCATGCACCCGGTACACCGGTCGCCTGCTCGGCAACCTCCTGCAGTTCAGCCATGAACTGACTCAACAGCTCCGTGACCGAGCCGCTGCCCGTATCCTCTGCCGCCTGCTTTTCCGCCGGCTCGGCCGCCTCCGGCTCCCTGCCTGCTTCCGGCCGGATCTCCTTCTGCTGCCCGACCCCGAGCTTGTCGTTCCTGCCGTATTTTTCATCGAGCTGGCGGTCAAGATGGCTGGCAAAAGAGCTTTCACCATCGCGCCCGCTCCCTGCATTCTTTACCGGCATCTCAACAGGACCGGGGACGGTCAGAACGGGATTCATTATGATGGACATGCATCGAACTCCTTGTCTGAAATTTCTCTTGCAGCCCTCTATTGCAACAGCGATGCCAATTGCCAGGCCGCTGTTTCCGCAATAATGATTATCAACTAAAACTTAATTATTCCTGTGAGTTGAACAGACAAGGCTAGGAATTGCCGAAAACGGGAAAACAGTGAAAGAGGATGGTTTTGCCTTGGGCGGCAGGCAAGGTAGGAAAGAATTACCGTAATGGGAGATTGGGGATTTCGATTGGGGATTTCGGATTGCGGATTGCGGATTGGGGGGTGTGCTGAAGTATTTTCCCACCACAGAGATCACAGAGAACACAGAGAAAATATTTTCAGTTAGAGGTGGTTATCTCCGTGGGCTCTGTGCTCTCCGTGGTAAATTTTCAGTTCCGAACCCATGCGCAATGCGCCATGAGCCATCAGCTATGAGCCATGAGCTACTCAAAGCGGCCGAGGAGTTTGCTGACCCGCACCGCCTTTTCGCTGTCCAGTTTCGGCATGATCTGGCCCACCTGTTCAGGCTTCATGGCCCGCAGGACCTGGGCCACGTTGTCATCCGTCATCTGGTTGAGCAGCGGGGCGATTTTCGAAGCGCTCATGGTGCTGTAGACCTTGATAAGATTCTTGAAGCTGGTGTCCTGCTCCTGCTTGATGGCCGCAAGTTTTGCCTCCACATCCTTCTGCAGGGCGGTAATCTTTTCCAGCCGGCCGTCCAGCTCCTGTTGCACGGCCGCGAGTTCCTTTTCCCGCCGGTCCAGCTCTTTTTCCCGGGCCGCCACCGTCTCTTCCCGCTGCTGCACGGAAATCGACTTTTCAATCTCCTCGGGGCTGATCGCCACGGGCAGGTCGGCGGCATTCAAGAGAAAAAAGCCCCCGCCGAAAAGAAAAAAGACAACACCCCCGGCAACGATGCCGCGCTGCACCCTCTTTTTCATAGCCGTATCCCGCGCCCATGCCGCAGTAGGGCCTGTTCGTCACTTTCCTTCTGCTCCCGGCGGCGCATCTCCAGCAGATATTTCTCCAGTTCCTTTTCGCGCAGCACATCGATAATTTTTCTTTGTTTCATGGCCTGGGCAAGATCGGCGCGCACCTTTTCCACGATATTCTTCTGGGACGCAATGGTCGTCTGCAGAATGCGCAGCTGCAGTTCCTGAATACGCATGGCCTCCATATAGAACAGAAACATGCGGCCGAGCATGGGCTTTTTTTTCCGCTCTTCAATGGCCTCGCTCAACTCATGCCGTTTGTCCTGCAAATCGACCAGCCGGGCCTGATGATTGTGCAGCATCATCTGTTCCCGGGCGAGTTTAAGCTGCATCTGCTCTTCAATATTCTTCCTGACGGTCAGGACTGATTCAAGGCTGAAATGAAAGGCCATCGGTTTTGTTACGGGTTATGGGTTGCGGGTTGGGCCGGCTAGCGCACCAGGGACAGCAGCTGCTGCCGGCTCTCATCAAAGGTGTGTTTTTCCTCCACATCCTGCTTGAGATAATTATTGAGCCGGTCGATCATGCCGATGGCCCGGTCGATCTTCGGATTGGTGCCCTGGGCATAGGCGCCGATATTGATCAGGTCCTCGGAGCGGCGATAGGTGGCCAGGGTTTCCAAAAAGCGCTGCGCCGCCTTGACCTGCTCCCGGCTCACCACATCGCTCATGCAGCGGCTGACGCTGCCCATGATTTCAATGGCGGGATAATGGCCGCGGCTGGCCAGTTCCCTGCTCAGCACGATATGGCCGTCCACAATGGAGCGGACCGCATCGGCAATCGGCTCATTCATGTCATCCCCTTCCACGAGGACCGTATAAATGCCGGTGATGCTCCCCTTGCCCTCGCAGGTGCCGGACCGCTCCAGCAGCTTGGGGAGCTGGGCGAAAACCGACGGGGTATAGCCGCGGGAGGTGGGCGGCTCGCCGATGGCCAGCCCCACCTCCCGGCTGGACATGGCAAAGCGGGTGACCGAATCCATCATCATGATCACATCCCGGCCGCGGTCGCGGAAATATTCCGAAACGGCCATGGCAAGATAGGCGCCCCGCATCCTCACCAGGGGCGGCTGGTCCGACGTGGCCACCACCACCACGGAGCGGGCCAGGCCCTCGGGACCCAGGTCTCTTTCAATAAAGTCCTTTAATTCCCGGCCCCGCTCGCCGATCAGGGCGATGACGCTGACATCGGCGGCGGTATGCTTGGCAATCATGCCGAGCAGGGTGCTTTTGCCGACCCCCGAGCCGGCCAGAATGCCGATACGCTGCCCCTTTCCCAGGGTGAGCAGGCCGTTGATGGACCTGACTCCCACATCCACCGCCTCTTTGATCCGCACCCGTTTCATGGGATTCATGGGGTCCGCATACAGGGGGTACTCCACCCCCTCTTCCAGGGGCCCTTTACCATCCATGGGGTTGCCCAGGCCGTCGATCACCCTGCCCAGCAGCGATTGCGCCACCTTGACCCGGGCCTGGCCGCCCACCAGACGAATGGCGCTGCCCGGTTCAACGCCGCGCATTTCGCCGAGCGGCATGAGCAGCAGACTGCCTTCCCGGAAGCCGACCACCTCGGCCGGAATTCTGCCCTGCCCCTTGAAAACATCCACCTCGCAGATACTGCCCACGGGAATACCGGGCCCCCGGCTTTCAATGACCATGCCGATGACCTGGTTCACCCTGCCGCGCACGGCAATCAGCGGCTGGTCGGCGGCGGGCTGGATGCAGGAGGCGAGATCCATCTCACTCACTTCCGGCCGCGGCCATGGCCTCGAAAAAAGCCCGTTCGACGATGGCAAAAAGCCGTTCCCGGCAATTATCAAGGGTCGCGTCAACTTCGCCGAAATCAGTCTGCAGCAGGCAGCCGCCGCGGGACACGGCCGGGTCCTCCATCAGTTCAATGCGTCTCGTGCCCTGCAGCAGCGAAGGGTCCTCCAGGCTCATCTCCTTGATGTGCTGGAAATCGTCCGCCTGCAGATGCACCTTGACCACGGAATCCTCCACCACATACTCCATGGCTTTGCGCAGACAGTTGACA
>JACQYM010000203.1 GCA_016208225.1 Deltaproteobacteria bacterium
CTGCTCGACAAAGCTCATCTCGATGTCGATCTGCGTGTGTTCGGGCTGCCGGTCGGCCCGCAGGTCCTCATCCCGAAAGCAGTGCGCGAGTTGAAAATAGCGATCAACCCCTGCCACCATCAAGAGCTGCTTGAGCTGCTGCGTGATCTGGGCGCCGTGCTGACCACCTGCTTCATCCTTGTCGTGCTCTTCAGCTATAACCTGGCCGGCAGGATTTTAAAGCCCATCGTCACCATCAACCATCTGGCCCGGGAAATCAGCGAAAAATCCCTGGATACGCGCATCCCCCTGCGGGCCAGCAAGGACGAACTCTACAGCCTCTCCGTCTCCCTGAACCAGATGTTTGACCGGCTGCAGAACTCGTTTATCAGACAGAAGGACTTTATCGCCAGCGCCTCGCACGAACTGAAAAGCCCCATCGCCCTGCTCATGCTGTCCCAGGAGGAGCTGCTGCAGTCGCCCGACCTGCCGGACCATGTCCGGGAAGAGCTGACAGGTCAGCATGACAGCCTGCAGCGCATGAACAGACTGATCCGCAATCTCCTTGACCTTTCGCGCCTTGAACAGCAGACCGCATTGCAGCGGCAACGGGTCGATCTGGCGCAGCTGGCTGATCAGGTGCTGGAGGACTACCGGGACGTGCTGGCCGGGGCCGGCATCGCGCCGGAAACCGAGTATGAGAGGGGACTGTATGTGCGGGGGAATCAGGAGAAACTGCTTCGCCTGCTGATCAATCTGATTGATAACGCGGTCCGCTACAACCAGAAGACCGGGGGCCGCCTGCGCATTGCCGGCCAGCGGGACGCGGACACGGTGCAGCTGTCGGTGGCCAATACCGGCCCCTTTGTCGGGCCGGAGGATTGCAGCCGGATTTTTGAGCAGTTCTACCGGGTGGAGAAATCGAGATCAACCCAGTTCGGCGGCTCGGGGCTCGGCCTGGCCATTGCCAGGAGAATCGTGGAACTGCACGGCGGGGAGATCGAATTTACCAGCAGCAAAGAGGGGTGGAACACGGTCACCGTCAGACTGCCATAAAGAACGACGTTCCAAAAAGACCGACGTTCCAACGATCAAGCGTTTCAGGGTTGAAACGTTGGAACGTTTGTTCGTTGAAACGTTGAAACATTGCTACCCCCCGGCTTCCAGGATGACCTTATTCTTCCCCTCGCTCTTGGCCTTGTACAGGGCCTTGTCCGCCCGGTCAATCATGCCGGCGGCGTTGGCCGGCCAGGGCAGGGTCTCATCACGCTGGCAGCGGACCAGGCCGACGCTCAGAGTCGTGCCGGCAAAACCGGCCTGCTGGAAATTCCGCAGCACCCTTTGCATGATCTTCACGGCCTGCTCTTCGCTGGTCTGGGTCAGAATTGCCGCAAACTCGTCACCGCCGTAACGGAAGGTAAAATCCACATTGTGCCGGGTGCAGTCATTCAGGATCATCCCCACCGCATTGAGCACCTTATCGCCCGCCGGATGGCCGTATGTGTCATTGTAGCCCTTGAAATTATCGACATCGATCAGCGCCAGATAGACCACAAAATCCTGGCGATGGGCGCGCTGCACCTCCTCAGCCAGCCGCAGGTCAAAAGAACGGCGGTTGTTCAGGCCGGTGAGGGAATCGCACAGCGAGAGTCTTTCGAGTTTGCGGACCATATTCCGTTCCCGCTCCACCCGGTTCAGCTTCGCCTCCAGTTCATCGCGCTCAAAAGGCTTCTTGATGAAATCAATGGCCCCGGCCCGGATCACATCCGCATAGCTGGCTTTGTCCGTATAGCCGGTGGCCACGATCACATCGGTATCCGGGTAACTGTCCTTGATGTAGGCCAGCAGCCGCAGACCATCCATTTCCGGCATGACCACATCGGTGACGACAATATCAACAGCTTCTTCCTTCAGTTTTTCGATGGCGTCAAGGCCGTTAACGGCAGTGAGGCATGTATAGCCGAATGAATTGACCAGCAGGGTCAATGCTTCAAGAACCAGCTGGTCGTCATCCACCAGCAGGATCCGCATGGCATGGTCGTTTTCAAATTTCATTCTCGCGAGGCCCTGGTTCCGGATATTTGTTCACTTCACGTTTTCAGGATGGATGGGCCTCTTGCAAATCTCTGCACGAGGCCCTTTTCTTTATTATCCTAGCACATCCCGCCTGCCGGAAGAAATCAAATTCTCGGCCCCTGTCAGGCGCACTCGGAATACCCGCAGGAATGGCAGACACAGCAGCCGCCCTCATGTTCGATGACGCCGCCGCATTCGGGGCAGGCGCCGAACATGGTTTTCTCGGACAGGGTCTCATCCTTGTGGCCGTTGTTTTTTTCCAGATGCTGCCGCACCGCCTGAGCAATGGCATCGGCGCAGGACACCACCTTGTTTTTGCCGAAGCCCGCCGGTTTATGGCAGCTGATGCCGATCAGCTGCTTGATGATCGGTTCAGGCGGCAGGCCGCTGCGCCAGGCCAGGGAAACGAGACGGCCGATGGCCTCGCACTGGCTGGCCGCGCAGCCGCCGGCCTTGCCGACGGTATTGAACAGCTCGAAAAACCGCTGCTGGCTGTCTTCATTGATGGTCACATACATCGGCCCGCAGCCGGTGGTCATCTGATAGGTTGAGCCGTTCAGCCGGCGCGGCCTGTCTTTCTTCACCGGCCGCACCGCCTCTGCCGGGACCATCTTCTTCTTGTCCGTCTTGCCGATATTGAGCACCTGGTTCTCCCGGCAGCCGTCGCGGTAGATGGTGACCCCTTTGCAGCGCAGCTTGTAGGCCAGCATGAACGCTTCCTTGACATCCTCAACGGTGGCCGAATTGCTGAAGTTGATGGTCTTGCTCACCGCATTGTTGGTGTATTTCTGAAAGGCGGCCTGGATATCGATATGATTTTTCGGGCTGATATCATGGGCTGTCTCAAAGAGGCGCCGGTATTTCAGGGGAATCTCCTCAATGCCCTGGACGCTGCCGCTGTGGGCCACTTTCTTGATCAGCTCGGGGGAGTAAAAGCCATTGGCCCGGGCGATCTCTTCAAACACCGGATTCACCTCGAAGAACTCGTCGTTATCCATGACCCGCCGTACGTAGGACACGGCAAACAGCGGCTCGACCCCGCTGGAGCAGGCGCCGATGATGCTGATTGTCCCGGTGGGGGCGATGGTGGTCCGGGTGGCGTTGCGCACCGGCACCTCGGGATTTTTCCGGCCGTAGATGCTGCCGGGAAAGTTTGGAAAGGCGCCGCGCTGCCGGCCCAGCTGGACCGAGGCCTGAAAGGCGGTGGCATCGATGAATTTCATGATCTTTTCGGCGGTCTCCAGGGCCTCGGGGGAGGAATAGGGAATGCCCATTCTGAGCAGCATATCGGCAAAACCCATGACACCGAGCCCGATCTTGCGGTTCTGCTTGGTTTTCTCCTCGATCTCCGGCAGCGGATACCGGTTCACATCCACCACATTATCCAGGAAATGGACGGACCTGGTCACGATGTCCCCCAGTTTCGCATAATCGAGCTGCCCGTCAACCACCATGTTGGCCAGGTTGATGGACCCGAGATTGCAGGACTCATGGGGCAGCAGCGGCTGCTCGCCGCAGGGGTTGGTGCTTTCGATCATGCCTGCTTCCGGGGTGGGATTATCCTCGTTCATGCGGTCAATGAACACGATGCCCGGCTCGCCGGAATACCATGCCTGCTTGACGATCTGCCGGAACACCTTGACGGCGCTCTGTTTCTTGACGGCCTCATTGTTGCGGGGGTTGATCAATTCATACTCTTCATCGTTTTCCACCGCCTCCATGAAGGAATCGGTGATCGCCACGGAAATATTGAAATTATTCAGCACCGACAGGTCTGATTTCACCTTGATGAAATCCATGATATCAGGATGATCGACGCGGAGGATGGCCATGTTCGCCCCCCGCCGCGTCCCCCCCTGTTTGATGGTTTCCGTGGCGCAGTCAAATACGGACATGAAGGAGAGCGGTCCGCTCGACACCCCGCGGGTGGAATGGACCAGATCATGATGGGGCCGGATGCGGGAAAAGGAAAAACCGGTGCCGCCGCCGCTTTTATGGATCAGGGCCGTCTGCTTCACCGCCTCGAAGATACTTTCCATGGTGTCTTCCACCGGCAGGACAAAACAGGCGGAAAGCTGGCCCAGATCACGGCCGGCATTCATCAGGGTGGGCGAGTTGGGCATGAAGTCGCGACTGGCCATCATCTCATAAAACGACTGGGCCAGGGCCTCGATATCGGCGTCATTGTCATGGAGTCTGTCAGCCACGGCAATGGAACTTGCCACCCGCCAGAGCATCTCGGCCGGGGTTTCGATCACATTCCCGTCTTCATCTTTCATCAGATAGCGCCTTTCCAGCACGGAAATCGCGTTATCGGCAAATTTCGGCTGCATCAGATCGGCCGGCATCTTCATTTTCCCCTGTTCCATTTTTCTCCCCATTTTTGTCTCCTGTTGTTCAACTGGTAAACGTCTCAATACGGTTGAGCCGTGTCATTTGTTGTTCAGCCAACTGCCTGAGTTGACATAACCTGTTTGTCTTCGTCATTCCGACACTCTGTTTCGTCCCCGCATGACGGGGATGTTTTAAGTTTCGTAGGTTGGGTTGAGCACCGCGAAACCCAACAGTTTTGTGCCAGAATGTGGACCATGTCCCACAAATTTATGAGTTTGCCCCCTCGAAGATCGCCGATGTTTTTCACATCTCCTCAAGCGCCTTGCTCAGCGTTTTTCTTGGCGTGCCTTTTCATTATTGGAAGCAGTGATCGTAAGGCTTCATTTACTGAGTCATGGTCAGGAAAAAAATGCGCCACATCAGGATCGATAACAACAACATTAGTCCCCGCAGCGTATCTCTTTGCATATTTACCCCTTATGCCCTTACTGAAGTCATATTCCTCTAACATGTCAGGATCATTTTCCATGGCTTTCATAATAAGACCTCTCATTTTTCGTCGACTTTCTGGCACTTATAATTCGAATATTATCTTCACGTTCTGCATGGACAACGGTTAGCATACGATTTTTGTATGATACTCCGATTATGACAAATCGTTCCTCATTTTCGGAATGAAGCGGATCATGGATTGTCAGCGAAAGGGAGTCTGCAAAAACAGTACTTGCCTCATCAAAGGTAATGCCATGTTTTTGCTCGTTTCCCTTTGCCTTATTAGTATCCCATTCAAATGATAACATGTCCTATTTTCAACTTCTCCTATTTCTTTTACTGCTGTCGAACGCCAAGAAACCTACCACCTCAAAGTTTCGTAGGTTGGGTTGAGCACCGCGAAACCCAACAGATTTTGTGCCAGAATGCGGATCATGTTGCCATTTAGCAATGTCCGTTAATGTTGGGTTTCGTTCCTCAACCCAACCTACCCTGCTGCCTGAGTTGACATAACCTGTTTGCTTTCGTCATTCCGGCACTCTGTTTCGTCCCCGCTTGACGGGGGTGTTTTAAGCCGGAATCCAGTAGTATTCCTCCTCGGACGACCGGTTGGAAATCATCCTTGTCAATATTGACGGCTACCCCCCTTGTCTGCTCTTTCCGGACTGCTCATCAGCTTTTCCGCCAAGTCCCGGCGGGATTTTGCTATGGTCAGGTCACGTTCCCGCATTTTTTCTATAAGGAGCAATTTCTCCCCGATGGGCATCTGGGCCAGCTTTTTCCGATAGGCTTTTTTGCCTGCCAAGACAGCCGTTGAACGCAAAGAAACCTACCACCTCAAAGTTTGATTATTATCATTCAAAGCGGTTCCGGAGTTCTTTTTTTGCAGCTTGCCAATCCACAATTTTCTCTTGACCTGCGTTAAGCCGACGTTCAGTTTCCAGCAGAGCTTGTTGATGCCAGTCAGGTGATTCAACCTCTTCATCTTCTCTTGACAAGTCTTCCCAAATGGTTTCCATCATCCTTAGCTTTGTTGCCATTTTTTCGTAACGCTTGAAATCACTGGTGCCGCCTAAAACTTTACCCGTAAGGCCGCAGACGTTCACGGCATCCAGCGAATTGATTTGTTATGTGCTATTTTATTCTTTATTTCCAACAGGTTGGTTTACTTTTAGTGTCTTTTTGTATCTTTCCTTGGCTTCAGCCTGTTTGCAGTTTTGGACATACTGTACTGACCTAAAAGAGTCGAGTTTCCAATTGCCAGGATGTCTTAATGTCGTTTGCTTAAATCGGCTATGGTCAGGGACTTGACCAATTTGGAAAAAACTTACCTCAGCAAGTGATGCAGATAAATTAGCAAATAATTGTTCAGTATTTTTTGACGTTTTTATTCTTGTTTTACCGTGATTGATTAGTTTTGATAATTCTTCAAACCACTCATTATCAGCTATTTCTATTGTCGCTTTTGCTGATGTTTCAATAGCGCTAAGTATTCTCTCCGCATATTTTTTCCATCTGGGAAGACTTGTCGCATGCTTAATTTCGAGCCAGGCACGATTACCAAACAACTTTTCCACTAAAGCTTTTAATGGGTACCCTTCTTCTAAAGTATATTGCATGATGCAATTTCCTTCTTTTGCACATAACAAGTAATTCTACAGATCTGCATATCACCCCAAATTACAGGGATCTCCGCACATATGCTTTACTGGGGCCGGAAATTGCTACACTTTGGCGGAGCATATCCCGTATTTCCTCAATACTCCAAATTTTTCCCTGCCAAGCCGAGCGGGGACGGGTTATTCAAACGCTGAGCGACTAATCCACCCCCTCCCCACCCCTGCCCCCCCCTTGA
>JACQYM010000235.1 GCA_016208225.1 Deltaproteobacteria bacterium
AGTCTCTTTCATATATTTTCTGTATATCTTGTTAATTTCATAGGTAAAAAATTGTCTCACCACATCCGCTCAGTAAATTGGTTCGCCACCCCAACGGGAAGAAGGGGACGTCCACGGGAAGAAGGGGACGTCCATAAAATCATAAATTAATCGATATGCGGGAAACAAAGCCCTCTCGACCGTCTGTAATGCCGTTTCGTTGCGCCTTTCCGCTTCTCAAAATGAATGAGCCTTCAGAAAAAACCAAAGCTCTCTTTTGGGAATTTTGCAAGAGAAAACTGCAAAAAGATGGCAGGAAAGGGAAAGAAGCCCTGGAACACGCACAGCCCTTATATTGGAGAAAACTTTCGGGGGGTAAGTCAGCCCCCAAGTTTCCTTACCGCCGCCGTGACGACGGCCCGGGCCCGATCAATCTCCTCCGCGGTGGTCATGCGGCCGACGCTGAAGCGCAGCGTGCCCATGGCCCACTGCCGATCAATGCCCATGGCCTGCAGCACATGGGAGATCTCCACCGTGTCGGAGTGGCAGGCCGCGCCTGGCGAGGCCGCCACATCCAGGCCGATTTCCTCCAGGATGCGGGTTGCCGCAAGCCCCTTGAACCCCAGGCTTAACGTGTTGGGCAGCCTCTTTTCCGGGTGGCCGTTCAAGGCGCAGGTATCGCCGAGATCATCAACCAGCCCCTGATGGAGCCGGTCCCGCAGCCCCTGCATGTGGCTGATATTGCTCTCAAGATTTTCGCCGGCAATTTCACAGGCCATGCCCAGGCCGACAATCTCCAGCACATTTTCCGTGCCGGCCCGCCAACCCCTTTCCTGGCCCGCGCCATGACAGAATTTCGCCGGCTGCACCGATTTGCGGATATAGAGCGCGCCGACCCCCTTGGGGGCATAGAGCTTGTGGCCGGCAACGGACAGCAGATCAACTCCCAGGGCGCGCACATCCACCGCCACCTTGCCCACGGACTGGGCCGCATCGGTGTGTATGGCAATGCCGCGGCTGCGGGCCAGGGCGCTGATCTCGGCAACGGGCTGCATGGTGCCCACCTCGTTATTGCTGTGCATGATGGAAATCAGAATGGTTTCCGGCCGGATGGCTTTTTCCACGTCTGCCGGGTCAACCAGGCCGTCATGGTCCACCGGCAGACAGGTGGTGGCCACGCCGTCCGCCTCCAGGGCGCGGCACACCTCAAGAACCGCCGGGTGTTCAATGCTGCAGGTGATGATATGGTTGCCCCGGTCCCGTAGCGCCGCGGCCATGCCCTTGATGGCGTGGTTGTTGGACTCGGTGCCGCCGCTGGTGAAGACGATTTCGTCGGCCGCACAGTTCAGCAGGCGCGCCACCTGTTGCCGCGCCTTTTCCACCGCCTGTTTCGGGGCGATGCCGTACCAGTGTGAGCTGGAGGGGTTGCCGAACTCATGCTCCAGAAAGGGGCGCATGGCCGCGATGACCTCCGGGGCATGGGGGGTGGTGCCGTTGTAATCCAGATAGATGGGGCGCGCCATGGGTCGGTTCCTCAAATAAGGGACTTAGAAATTATAAAAGTAGCGTTTATCTGTGTCGTCATGCCAGCACTCTGTTCAGTCCCCGCGTGACGGGGGTGTATTGAGCCGGCATCCAGCAGAGAATGTGGATTCCGGCTAACAACATGCCGGAATGACGGCGTTTCAAAACTTGATAAATGGTATATCAACAATTATTGAGTGTCTGAAAAAGTCATTTTGACAAAAAGATATTTCCAGTGCTATGATTTGTTGTAATTCATTTCACCGACAGCAATCAACCCGTAATGGGATAAAATCAGGGAGGCGAAACCAATGGAGATAAAGGGAAACAGCGGTGGAGCCGCACTTTATGCCATGCAGCAGGCCATGCGGATGCCTCGCTCCATGGTTGATTTATTGCAGAAATCAACCGGCACGGCCGAAGCAGCCGAGGCGACCGAAGCCGCGCCGCAACCCCCAGTGGCGACAAAACAGACCGAGCCCAAGGCGGCCGATATTGCCAAAATGACCGGCAAGGGCGGCATCATCAATATTTTCGCGTAAGGGATTCAGCTTTTATTGATATACCGTTTATCACGTCTCGAAACGTCTGTCATGCCGGTCGGGACGTAGGAGCGGGCCATGCCCGCGACCTCCGGCATTGGGGATATTTCAATCGCGGGCAAGGCCCGCTCCTACGACACGGGACTTTCAAAACATTCCGGCATGACGACACAGATAAAATCTTCAGCCCCGTTTGCCCTTTTGCGGCAAGCGGGGTTTTTTATTTGTATCCGCCTCCCCGGTTCGTTCCTTGCGAAACCGGCTTTTTCGCCTCTGTGTTTTGAAATGCTTTATAGACGAGCCTTTTGCAGAATGAACTATTTTCATTTTTCGTCATGCCGGAGGTGTGTTATCCGGCATCCAGTCCGTGGTTGTCATGCCGGAAAAACTGGATTCCGGCTCAACACACTGCCGGAATGACGTCGTTCAGGTCACGCTGCTGCTCCCAGGAATTTACGATTGGTTCATTCTGCAAATGGCTCAGATGATAGAGGATATCGCCAATGAAACCGCTCTTTCTTTTTTGTACGACTGGGTTATAAAGAAGAATGATGCAGAAAATGAGATGAACTTTCCAAAGGAGGAGTGAAGATGAGAAGAAACGCAAAGAGATTGGCCGTTTTTATTGTCGTTCTGGGCGCGGTGCTGGCGCCGGTCATGGCCGCGGCCCAGGTTGCCTTTGACCGGATCGTGGTCTTCGGCACCAGCCTGTCCGACCCTGGTAACGCCTATGCCCTGACCGGTCTGGCCTCCCGGCCCCCCTACGACACCCTGGACGATCTCCTTGTCCCGGATGCTCCCTATGCCAGGGGCGGCCACCATTTCAGCAACGGCTCCACGTGGATCGAGCAGTATGCCCGTTCCGTCGGGTTGGCCGGCAGTACGCGTCCCGCCTTCCGGGGGACGGATGGCCTCGCGGCAAACTACGCCGTGGGCGGGGCCAGGGCCAGGGAGGACGGCATCAATATGAATCTTTCCGCCCAGATCCAGGCCTTTCTTGCTGAATATCCGGATGCCCCGGCGGACGCCCTCTATGTGGTCGAGATGGGGTCAAATGACATCCGCGATGCGTTGCTGGTCGATGCCGCCATCCCCCCCGGTCCGGCCGGCGTTCTCGCGGAGGCCATTGCCGCGATTGCCTCAGCCATGACAGATCTCCATGCTGCCGGGGCGCGGAAATTCCTTGTCCTGACCGGGGCGGATAGCAGCCTCACCCCGGCCGTGCTGCAGCATGACGCCGGCAGGCCGGGAGTTGCCCTGTATTCGCAGTGGTTAAGTTCCGTTTTCAACCAGGAAC
>JACQYM010000236.1 GCA_016208225.1 Deltaproteobacteria bacterium
ACGTACGGAGAACGCAGATAAGTAATATTTATTACAATTAGTTATCTCTGTGGACTCTGTGCGCTCTGTGGTTAATTTTAAGTTTTTACGAGTCCGTCAAAAAACGCGCGCAAATCTTTTTACTGGCCTCACTTCTTTCATGACCGGACTTTCCCCGCCGATACAGACGGCGCTTCTCTGGGCGCTCTGGTGTTTCCTGCACAGTTCTCTCATCACCCGCTGGTGGACGGGGCTGGTCTTTTCCCTGCTCGGCGAGCGCTTTGCCGCGGGCTGGTACCGTGTTTTTTTCATCTCCATCAGCCTCGGCACCCTGATACCGGTGGTCTCCCATCACATGTCCCTGCCGCAGGTTGTCCTGTTTACCTGGCCCGGCTGGTGGCTTGGCGTTAAAATCGTGCTCGCTGTCTATGGAGCGTATATGTTTTATGCCGGTTTGCGCCGCTATGACATGTCGTTTTTCCTTGGTCTCAGCCAGCTGCGCGCCTATTTTGCCGGCGCTGCCGTCCCCCGGTCGACCTTTACCGCCGCCCGCATCGGCGGCGTGCGCCATCCCTGGTACTCGGGCGGCATCGCCCTGGTCTGGGCCTTCGGGCCGATAACCGATGTGTCGCTGGTCGGCAAGATCGTCATCTCGGTCTATTTTGTCATCGGCGCCTTTCTCGAAGAGAAGAAGCTTTTGGCCGAGATCGGCGCCCCGTACGCCGCGTACCGCCGTGAGCTGCCCATGCTCTTTCCCTGGCCCAGGGGGAGAAGATGAAAAAGGCCGCAACCGATACCGGCAGGATTGCCCGTTCCGCCGGCACCGTCTCCGTGGCGGTCATGTGCAGCCGGGTGCTGGGGCTGGTGCGCGAGCAGGTCTTTGCCGTCATGTTCGGCGCCGGCTTTGCCTATGACGCCTTTGTCGTCGCCTTCCGCATCCCCAACCTGCTGCGCGATCTGTTCGGCGAGGGCGCCTTGAGTTCCGCCTTTGTGGCGGTTTTTTCCGATTATGACGCCAACAAGGGGGAAAAGGAGACCTGGCGGCTGGCCAACAATGTGCTGGGCTTTTTTGCCGTATTGCTGAGTCTTGTCACCCTGGCCGGGATTTTTTTCGCCGAGCCCCTGGTGCGCCTGCTGGTGGATGCCGAATTCGTGCAGGTGCCGGGCAAGGTGGAGCTGACCCGGCTGCTGACCGTGGTCATGTTTCCCTTTCTGGTTTTCATTTCCCTCTCCGCCGTGGTCATGGGCATGCTCAACACCAGGGGGAAATTTTTCATTCCCGCCATGGCCTCAAGCTTTTTTAATCTGGGCTCCATCATCGGCGGCCTCGGCCTCGCCTTTCTGCTGCCGAAATTCGGCTATCCGGCCATCGTCGGCATGGCGTTCGGCACGCTGATCGGCGGCATGCTGCAGCTGGCCGGGCAATTGCCGACCCTGTTCAAGGCCGGCTTTGTCTTTGCGCCCCGCCTTGATCTGGCCGATCCGGGCCTGCGGCGCATCATCATGCTGATGATTCCCGCGGTCATCGGGCTTTCCGCCACCCAGATCAATATCTTCATCAATACCCGGTTCGCCTCCTCCTGTGCCGAGGGCAGCGTTTCCTGGCTCAATTACGCCTTCCGCCTGGTGCAGCTGCCCATCGGTGTGTTCGGGGTGGCCATTTCCATCGCCTCCCTGCCGGTCATCTCCCGTTATGCGGCGGCCAAGGATCTGGGGAAGATGCGGGAAACATTCACCTCGGCCATTACCATGGCCTTCTGTCTGACCATTCCCGCCAGCTTCGGCCTGTGGCTGCTCTCCGAGCCCGTTATCCGGATCATCTTTCAATACGGCGCGTTCACCGCCCTGGATACGGCGCGGACGGCCGAAGCCCTGCGCTTCTATGCCGTCGGCCTGTTCGCCTATGCGTCGGTGAAAATCATGGTGCCGGTTTTCTTTGCCCTGAACGACACCCGCTATCCGGTGGTGGCGAGCTTTCTGGCCGTGGCGGCCAACCTGCTCTTTGTCACCACCTTTATCGAGGCGTTTCAGCACCGGGCCATCGCGCTCTCCACCTCCTGCGCCATGATCGGCAATTTTCTGTTCCTGTGCATCGTGCTCTACAAAAAACTTGGCGGCTACTCCCTTTCCTATCTCTTTGAGGGAATCGGCAAGGTTTTTTGCGCCTCCCTGGTCATGTCCGGCTGGTTGTGGCTGCTGCTTTTCGGCGGCGGGGATTTTTTCTCCGGCTCGATTTTTCTGCAGCTTGCCGGCCTGCTGCTGTATATAAGCACGGCAGTCGCCGTCTATGGCGCGGTGCTCTATCTCCTGAAGGTAAAAGAGCTTACGCTCCTCATCGACAAGGTGCGGCAGAAACTGGGGCGATGACCTGGCGCAGCAGGCTTACTTGGGCGAGGAGGGCGGGTACGGCCGTATCAACCCGGAGGATGCGCGGCCCCATGGCAAAAGCGGCAAAGCCCAGGGCCTGGAATTTCTCGATTTCATAATCCACCCAGCCGCCTTCGGGGCCGATGGCCAGGATGGCCCGGTGCCGGAGGGGCGGGGAAACGACGGCCGGCAGCGAGGGGAACGGCCCGGGATGGGCCACCAGCCGCACCGGACAGTCGACGAGGAGATCAGGCAGCACGTCCTCGACAAAGGGCCTGAACCGCTGGTGGATCATGACTTTCGGCACCAGGGTGTCAACCGCCTGTTCCAGGCCGTGCAGCAGGAGCGGGTGATAGTTTTCCCGCTGTAGCAGCGAGGCGGCAAAGAAGCTCTTTTCGACCCGGCTGGCATTGATGAGAATGATCCTGCCCACCCCGAGGGTCGCGGCCTGGGAAAAGATCCGCTTCAGCATGATGGGGCGGGGCAGGGCCAGGATCAGATCCGTATCCGGCCGCGGCGGGACAGGCCCGGTGTGAAGGGTTTCGAGTTCCACGGCATCCGTTGTGAGGCGGGTGACCCGGCTGGTGCCCATGGGGCCGTTGATGATGCCGGTGCGCAGGATGTCCCCGCAGGCGGCGCCGAGCACGGCCCTGATATGATCAGCGCGCCGGTCCCGCAGGATGGCCCGGTTGTCTGTCACTTCGGTTTGGTCAAGCAGAATGATGTTCATGGATTATGGTTTCAATGAAAAAGGATGAACCGGCAAAATTAACCACGGAGCGCACAGAGCCCAGAGAGATAATCACCGCAATTAACAATATTTCTCTGTGATCTCTGTGTGCTCTGTGGTGAAAAACAGAAGTGAATTTTTAGCGCAATGATAGTCATCTATAACCTTATTCAACTGCTGGGGCTGGCCCTGCTCTGGCCGCTGCTGGCCCTGCTGGTCGCCTGCCGGGCAAAATACCGGCTGCGCATCGCCGCCCGGCTTGGTCGCGGCTTGGGCGGCCTGGCGGCAAAAATACCCGGGGGCAGTCCCCGCATCTGGATTCACGCCCTGTCCGTGGGTGAGGTTTCCTCGTCCCTGACCCTGGTGCATGCCATACGCCACCATTTTCCCGGCGCCGTGCTGCTCTTTTCCGCGTCCACCTCATCCGGCGAGAGATACGCCAGAGCCGTGCCGGGACTGCCGGTTGATCTCTTCATTCCCTTTCCCCTGGACGTCTATCCCGTGGTGCGCCGTTTTGTGCAAAGGGTGCGGCCCGATCTGTTCATCCTGGTGGAAACCGATTTCTGGCCCAATTTTCTGCAGCGGCTTGCCGCGGAAAATATCCCGGCGCTGCTGGTCAACGGCCGCATCTCGCAGAAATCATATAGCAAATACTCATTTTTTCAACCTTTCTTTCTGCCCATGTTCAGCTCGTTTGCCGCCCTGGCCATGCAGCGCGCCGAGGACGTGGAAAAAATGGTGGCTCTCGGCGTGGCAGCCGCCAAGGTAAAAAATCTCGGCAACCTCAAGTATGATGCCATGGCCCCGCAGATTCGCCCCCGCCAGACGGGCGGCAGAAAAGAGCGCGGCCTGCCCGCTGACCGCACCATCCTGATCGCCGGCAGCACCCACGAGGGGGAAGAAGAAATCGTGTGCCGGGTTTTTCAGCAGCTCGCTGTTGATTTCCCGCGTCTCTTTCTGATTATTGCCCCCCGCAATATTGAGCGCGGCCCGGCGGTGCTGAAACTCGTGCGGCAAAAAGGGCTTGCCGTTTCCTGCCGGAGCGCGGCAACGCAAGACGACGGGCAGGTGATGGTTCTTGATACCATGGGCGAGCTTGCCGGACTCT
>JACQYM010000237.1 GCA_016208225.1 Deltaproteobacteria bacterium
ATCTCCGCAGGCGGGAACAACAAACAATGAAAGTCTCGCGGCGTAGGAGCGGGCCATGCCCGCGATAGAGATCGTCGCAATGCCGAAGGTCGCGGGCAAGGCCCGCTCCTACATCCCGGCCTGCACAGCAAGGCAGACAAAGGACTTTCATATAAAAATAACATGGCCAGAGAAATGCGCGGAACGGTGCTCTTTTCAGTAACCCCTTGAGGGGTATAAGCAGCCGTAACGAAATTGAAAAAATGGTCCTGTCATTACGTAACGGCTCCTGAAAACCAAAAGCCGGCGCCACGCAAATTCATGTCGGGTTACGGCGATAGGGCCGCCTAACCCGACCCACGGTGCGATCCCAAAGCGTTTAACGATTCGGATCGTAGCCCCGGGAGCCGGTTTAATCAAGACTTTTATTGTGCCTACCGCCTTTGTCAGGCACCATTCGCCAAAGCTGTTGAACTCAACCGCCGTTTTGGCTATACTTCGCCCATCCGCCCCTGCGAGACCGGCAACCTGCCGCGCTTGCAAGGCGCCTGAACAATATTCCGCCCCATGGAGCATGCCGCGATCATGCTGGATAACGCCTTTAAACGTCAGTGCATATTCAACGCCCTTGAAGGGGTCCAGGACGGACTTTCCTATTTTTCAGGCCCCAGCCGGGTGGCGCTGCTCTATGCCTTGGGCCCGGACGATCCCCTCCATGTTGTCGATCCGCAGCATCTGCTGCGCGGCCATGAACCCAGGCTGAAGGAACTTTATTTCGGATCGGAGGCATGGCGGCACGGGGCGGCCAAGCCATCCAGGATAGAAGGCTTCAAGCAGTTTCATCCGGTAAAGAATCTCGATTTGACCGGTCTTATCTCGTACGGCGCCCGCTCCAACATCATTTTTTACCAGATGTGGTTCACCAGGCACCATCCGGACATGTGCTCCGTCGGGCCGACCGAATGCTGGCTGGAACATGCCGCCTGGCTGCTGGCCCATGATCTGGGCACGGACAGCGATCTCTATACCCGGACAACCGGGTATGTGCTGCGCGGCTATGCCACCCATGCGGTGCGCGACTTCATTGTGGATGAAATGAATGTGCAGCTCGGCTGGGATACGCTCATCCGCGTCTACCCGATCCTGGATGCCGTGCTGGGCATCTCCGAAACCAGGGAAGAAGGGGCATGGCCCCAGGGCGAACTGGTCTTTGTCGAACCGCACACCATCGAGCACATGGACTTCATGATCAAATTCCCGGCGGACCGGCGGCCCCTGCTGAACAATTTCAAACATGTGCGGAAAATCCTGCAGGCCGTGGAGAATTCCGAGCGGAAACTGATTTCCAACGGCCAGCACATCGTCGGCATCAGCAACAGCGCCCTGCCCCATTTCAACATCATCGCCGATTTCCGGCGCGGCCACGGTTTTCTCAGCCTGGGCGGCAAGCCGGTGTGCAGCTTCGCCAACGGCAGCTTCCACTCAACCACCCATAAGGCCAAAATGGTGCAGCTGGAGGAACTGCTGCTGGAAACCTCCCTCGACCTGACCTGCAAGCACAAGCTGTTCCAGATCCTTGCCGCCCTGGTCCACAACGCCCAGACCGAGAAACACGGTTCCACCCTGGTCATTGATCTCAACCCGCAGCCCATGGAGATATCAGGCCAGCGCCTCGAGCATCCCATGGACCTGCGCCATCCCCCTTATCTGGAGCTGGCCAAGGCCCTGGCCAAGGTTGACGGGGCCCTGCACATCGGCGCGGATATGCATCTGCACTCTTTTGCCTGTCTGCTTGACGGCCGCACCGTGGCCGGGGAAGACCGGTCCCGCGGGGCCCGCTACAACTCTGCCCTGCGTTTCAGCGCCGAACAGCGGGAAATCATTGTGGTGGTGGTATCGGCCGACCGGCCGGTTTCCGTGATCAAGGAGGGGGTTGAACTGAGCGCCAAATGCCAGTTCAAGCCGCCGGCCAGACGCACCGTTTCGCCGCCGACCCTGGCGGACTGGCTGGCGGAAAAATAAGAGGGGAGGAGCCAGGAGTCAGAATTCAGGAGCCGGAAGAAAACCGCAGACAGGCCGCTTCCGGCTTCCGGCTCCAGCCTCTGACTTCTGCCTTCTGGCTCCTGGCTCCTGGCTCCTATCGCAACAGTCGGCGGCAGGATGCGGGCAGAGCTGCGGGGCGGCATGGCCGGCATCCTGCCAGTTGATGTGCAGCTCCCGCATGAACCTGTCAAGCAGCAGCCACTCCTCCGGGATCAGCGGCAGGTCCGCTGCACAGTATTCGCCGGCCAGCACGCCGAAACGGGTGAACTGCAGGAGCCGCAGGGCCAGCAGGATCGCCTTGCCGGTCTGGTACTGGACGGCATTGATGCCGTATCGGCGCCAGATGTCATGATGGTCCTCCTGCCAGATCATGGCCCGTTCCCTGCCGGAAACCCCGCTCCGCACCGATACGGCGATGCGCTCCAGACCGAAGATGGGTGCGCCCGGTTCCGCCATTTTCAGCAGCCTTCTCGCCTGGTCGATGTCCTGTTCAAAAATCTCCATGATCCGGGGCTGCAGGCCATAGATGAAGCGCGCCTGGCGCACCGCGGGGAGCTGGCCGATATTCCAGATATCCTCGTGGCCCACGACCCTTGAGGCCACCGGTTGCCCGGCCCAGCAGGCCATCACTTTCCGGGCGCCCGTCCCTGTCTCTTCGACCAGCCGGCCGGCCCCGCATTCCAGGGTGGGCGACTGCATCACTTCTTCAATCAGCGCCTCCGGGCACCAGCTGACAATGGCACCGTTGCGGCCCGCCAGCTGGTCGTGCTCATAAATGGTGACGCTGAAATCCCCCTCAGGCCCGGCAAAACCGGCCATGAGTTTTCTGGCGACAAGTTCAACAAGCCCCGGATTGATCCCCCAGCAGAGCCACTGCGGCCTGCTGCTCCTGACAGGGGTCTTCGTATAGGGCATCATGCGGCTGAAGCGCACCTCCCGGGAACCTTGCGGGGCGCAGCAGCAGGAATCAAGATAGGCGATGTCATGCCGGGCGAGCAGCCGGCGAATCCGGACATTGTCAACCCCGGAACAGAGGCTGACAAACAGGGCCGGCCGGGCGAGGGTGTCGAGCCGGGCCGTCAGCCATTTGCCGTCGCTGATATCGCCGGTGATGAACCGGGCCCCGGGCGGCAGCTGATGGGCGGCCGGGGCCGGCCCCCGGTCGATGACCAGAATTTCGGCAAAGGAGTCAAGAGACGGGTCGCCGATGGCAAACAGACTGCGGCCGACGGCGCCGAAGCCTGCAACCACGAGCCCCTGATAATGGGTAGCGGCTTTCATCACCATCCGGCCCCTTTCCCGGCCCTGTTCATGGCGTCACATCGGTGAACTGGGCATAGACGGCGGAACCGTCATAGAACTGCTGGGCCGCGAGCCCCTGCCGGGTGACCGCGGCGGCAATCTCATCCAGCCGCTCCAGCACAACGGCCACATGCAGCCGCATCAGCCGGCAATACTGGCTAAGGCGCTGCGCGGTGCCGGCATGGGCCTGCACGGGGCAGCGGCCGCCGCAATAGCTGTGCACCCCGCACTGGTAGCAGCCGAGCCCGTCCTTGTAGGCCACCAACGGCAGCAGATCATGGGGGGTGAAATGGAGCGTACCGTCGTCATTGATGCTGCCGATGGCGAGTTCCGGCGGCAGATCGGCGCAGGAGTGAATCTTGCCGTCAATCAGATCATAATTGCCCGCCAGTTCCACTCCGCAGCCGGAAGAATTACGGGCGACGCCGCTCAGGGCAAACAGCACCAGTTCATTGACATGCACCAGGGGCAGAATGACGCCCTGCTGCAGCTGCTGCACGTAGACATCCATGATGCGGGTGAAGTCGCGGTCA